>CAYSEX010000043.1:9559-17990 GCA_964430305.1 uncultured Chryseobacterium sp. | reverse complement strand
GAACCTTTGTGAATATTTCCAGAAACAGTTATGGTATTGCGCAAATCCATGAGGTAATCAAAACCACCTCTGCCCGTAATGAAAAGTCCGTCGTTTAAATTGTATTGCGATTGATCCAATTGAAAATTGGGTGAATAATTGAATCGGTCGGTTGTCCCAATGCTAATGCTTCTTCTCTGATTCGCATTTCCATTCAAGAAAAAATTTATTTTTCCTTGACGGTAGTTCATATCAAATCCGCCATTCATTCTTCCTCTTCGATCAATTCCTGACCGAACACTACCGTTGTAGCCATTTGTTCTATTGTGCTTCATAACAATATTTACAATTCCACCTCCGCCGCCACTAGCATCATATTTAGCAGAAGGGTTTGTAATGAGTTCAACACGTTGTATGGCGTCTGCCGGAATTTGATCAATGGTGAGGGTTGTGGGTCTGCCATCTACAAAAATCTGCGGAGCTGTGTTTCGCAACGATACATTGCCGTCAGAATCTACAGTCAAAGAAGGTATATTGCGCAGCACATCTTCTGCTGTACCACCGCTATTCATTGGGTTTTTATCAACATCGTAAATACGTTTGTCAAACTCCAAACGCATGCCACCACCCTCCACTTGAATGGTAGCTAAGTCTGTTCCGAATTTCAATCTGAAATTTCCCAGGTCTTTTTCTATTCCTCCCATGCTCATTTGGCCACTTGGTTTCAGCACAAAGGTGGAATAAGGGGCATCTGAATTTGAAAATGAAAAGCGTAACGTGAGTGGAGTGTTCAGCGGTAAATCAATAAGCAAAAATTCACCTTTACCATCGGTAAGGCCTCCTGTAATGGGATTTACATTTTGTTGCTTAATCAGCACGCTGTCTTCCTTATAAACGCGAATAACTACGAATTCAAGGGGTTTTCCTGAAATAACATCAAATACTTTTCCATAGGCTTTACCTTTCATGTCCCCTTTACCGGGCCTCCCTTGAGGTTGTGCTTGGATAAGGCTTATAATGGCGCAAAAAAGGATGATGAAGGAGAAAAGTTTTTTCATGCTAAGAGAACAACAAATTGTGTAAAAAGTTTATCGCGTGTAAAGGTAGCCATTCTCTTTCAATTTGTAATTTCGAGCACTATGAAGCCAATTCCATTTTCACCGCCGCGCGTAGATGAAAAAACCATTGAAGCAGTTACTGCTGTATTGCGCTCGGGATGGATTACCACCGGTCCTCAAACAAGGGCGTTTGAAGAGGATTTAAGACGTCATACGCAAAGTGGACCTGTTTTATGTTTGAACTCTTGGACAAATGCTGTAGAGCTGGTTTTGCGTTGGTTTGGCGTGAAAGAAGGGGATGAAGTTTTACTTCCAGCATACACCTATGCAGCAACGGCAAATATTGTGATGCACGTGGGAGCCAAGCCCATTTTAGTAGACTCCATGCTAAATTCACCTCTCATGGATCTGGAAGATGCGAAAAGCAAGCTTTCTGCGCGAACCAAGGTTATAATGCCGGTAGATATTGGTGGATTTCCAATGGACTACGATGCAGTTATGGCACTTTCAAAATCGTTTTCAAAACAATTCAAATGGGAACACCCAACAGAAGTGCAAAAGCAATTGGGAAGACCATTGGTCATTGCAGACGCGGCGCATAGTTTTGGAGCATGGTACAATGGAAAGCAGGTTGGTGGACAAACAGATGTAATGGCCTTTTCTTTTCATGCCGTAAAAAACTTAACTACCGCTGAAGGTGGATCAGTTCACCTGAATTTACCTGCTCCTTTCTCCAATGATGAAATTCGTGCATCCCTCAATGTTAGCGCACTGCATGGTCAAACAAAAGATGCATTGAGTAAAACACAAGCTGGAAATTGGAGATATGACATTGTAGAGGCCGGGTATAAATGCAACATGACAGACATTCACGCTGCAATAGGTAGAGTAGAGTTGGATCGATATGAGGAGACGCTTGCGCGAAGAAAAAAGATTTGCCTCAAATACCATGAAATTTTTCAAGCATCGGGCTTGAATTTGTCCTTGCCTGTTTTTCAGTCTAAGAATATGGAGAGCAGTTATCATTTGTATATGCTCAGAATAAATGAATTCTCTGAAGATCAACGTGATGCGGTCATTCGTTCAGTCGCAGAGCAAGGAATTTCACTGAACGTGCATTTTCAGCCTTTACCATTATTGAGCTTCTATAAAAATCAAGGATATCAAATGGAGCATTATCAGAATGCATGGAACCTATATGCCAATGAAATTTCATTGCCAGTCTATTTTGATTTATCAGATGATGATGTTGAGCGTGTGGCAAAATCAATCATTGAAGCAGTAAAGAAAATATGCTAAAACGCGCTGTAGACTTCATTGTTTCGTTGGTGCTCAACATAGCCCTGATTCCAGTATATGTGCTGGTTAGCGTTTGGATTATGATTGATGATTTTGGGTCACCTTTTTTTATTCAGCAGCGCATAGGAAAGCATGGAGTACCATTCGGATTATTGAAATTTAGATCCATGAGAAAAAATGCTGAGTCGCTCGGACAGTTAACAGTGGGTATGCGAGACCCGAGAATTACACGATCAGGTTTTTTTATTCGGAAATATAAACTAGATGAGCTGCCACAATTAATCAATGTACTAATAGGTCAAATGAGTTTAGTTGGCCCAAGACCCGAGGTAGAACGTTACACGAAGTTATATACCGAAGAGCAAAGGCAAGTGTTGCAAGTTAAGCCAGGCATTACAGACTACGCCAGTATAGAATATGTTCGCGAAAATGAATTGTTGGCCGCATCAGCTCATCCAGAAGATACATACATCAATGAGATTTTGCCTGCAAAATTAGAGTTGAACAAAAAATACATTGCCGAACAGTCATTCGGTACAGACATGAAAATTATCTGGCGAACAATTCAGGCAATTTTGTCGTGAGAATTTCGCATGATCTCCACTGCAAGTTGAGCCTCTTCAAAAGTTGTAATTAAGGGCGGCGCAATGCGGAAACTCCAAGGGCATGAGAGAAACCAAAAACTCAAGAGACCTTGTTCTAAATTAGATTCAACCATTTGTTGTACCACCTCTTCACTTTCCATGTCAATAGCGAAGTACAGTCCAATACGCCGAATTTCTTTCACGTGTTTGAAGGTGCTTAATTCGCGCTCTAAGTATTGGCCAATGGCTTCCGCATGTGGTAAAATATGTGGTTGATTTAATTCTTCTAAAAAGGCGGCAGCAGCTGCGCAAGCAACAGGGTGACCAGCAAAGGTGCTAATGTGTCCAAGCAACGGGTCGAAAGATAGCAGTTCCATTTGGTTTCTATTCGCAACCAAACAGCCAATGGGTAAACCACCACCAAGTGCTTTGCCCAAGGTTAATAGATCTGGAATGACATTGAAATGTTCAAATGCGAAATGTTTTGCTGTTCTTCCCATGCCGCATTGTATTTCATCAAAAACAAGCAGTGCTCCAACTTCAGTGCATTTTTTTCTCAATGCCGAAAGGTAGAGCGGATTGGGAATCCGAACTCCGGCATCTCCTTGAACGGTCTCAAGAAAAACACCGGCTATCTCGTCTGTAATAAGGTTTAAATCTTCCCAGTTGTTTAAACGAATGAATTCAACACCTGGCATTAAAGGGCGAAAAGCACTTTTCTTTTTTTCGTTGTAACTAATGGCCATGCTGCCAGTGGTGCTGCCGTGATAAGACCCGATGAATGAAATTATTTTTTTTCTTCCCGTAGCACGCTTAACCAATTTAATAGCCGCTTCATTGGCTTCTGTACCGCTGTTCACGAAGTAGCAACAATTGAGTGTTTCAGGAAGTAACTTCGTTAATAACGCTGCGGCCTTTGTTTGTGAAGATTGAATGAATTCCCCATAAACCATGGTGTGCAAGTGTTTTTCTACCTGAGCATGAATGGCTTCTTTGATTTTCAAATTTCCATGACCCAAATTGCTAACACCTACACCACTTACGAAATCCATAATCCGATTTCCAGATTCAGTGTAGAAATAAATGCCTTCAGCACGAGCTATTTCAATTCCCAACGGAAAGGGAGTTGTTTGCGCAAGTCCTTGACTAAAAAATAATGATTTCATCTGCAAAAATCCATGGTTTACCACCAGCTCCCAAATGCCAATCGGGTATTTTTTCAAAGGCAGGAGTGGCTATTATTTGAACATACTTCACTTGAGAAAGGTCTGCTTTATATGGTTCTACGGCCTCGAAAATAAAATTGTGTGTCATGGCCCCTTCTTTTTTCTGAAGTTCTGTAAAGGTTGTATTGTACACTTCATCCCAACTTACTCCATCTTTACTGATGAAAAACTGCACCTTGGAGGGAAACCAAATCCACGGACGAATATCTTGATAGGTGTTGAGTTGAATGGAATGAATGGTTTTTGCTTTTTTCAATTCAATGACGGTCTCTAGCGTTCCATTCACTCCTTGCCAAACGCCAGTTCGGAAATCAAGTTTTCCTCGAATCCCATCAATAAGAGCATAATCGCCACCTGCCGTATACTGAGCATCGTAGTTTGGCGCTTGCTTCATAATTAAATTGTCTGGACGCTTATAGTAAGAGGCGGTAGTCCATGTACTTTGTAGGTATTGTACCTCCGGTTGAGCTTGTTTCTCTGAAACTCGCTTCTTCGCTTGAGCTCGAATTTCACACGCATCATCTATCATAAATGGAGCGGTATAGATAAACGAATTCACCTTGTTTCTCTCGTCGCGGTATTCAACGACAATATCTACATTGGGTTCTATGCATGTAATGGTTACCAATTGATTTTGAACAAAAGCCCGATCAGCTGCTGAAATGATGGGTGCAGGCACAATTTTCTTTTCTAGGAAAAGCCCTGTTGGAAATGGGGAATGGTATCCTTGACTTTGAACAAAAAACTCGGGCATTGGATCGTAGTCTTGCCACCAACCGGTATAATCGGCCGGACAAATCGGATACGTATTCCAAGCGCTCACAACATACCACGCAGACATCTGTCCGCAGTCTTCGTTTCCACAAAGTCCATCTGGAGTAGGAGAGTAGAGGGTCTTCATAATGCTGTCTCGATACATGTGCAGCTTATTTCGATTCACATAGGCGTACAAATAGGCCATGTGGTGACTGGGTTCATTGCCATGCGCGTATTGTCCAATAAGACCTGTAATATCGGCTTGTTCTCTTCCAGTGGTTTGAGTAGGTGCGTTGAATAGCTTGTCTAACTCCTTTTCAAATTCTTTTGGTCCACCCATCAATTCCATCAATTCAGGAATGGCGTGTGGTACGAAGAATCGATACTGCCAGGCATTCGCCTCTGTGTAATGAAAATTCACCTGATACGGATCGAAAGGTGTTGCGAATCCACCATTCACTCTTGCACGCATAAATTTCGTTTCCGGATCAAAAACGTTTTTCCAATTCTGAGAACGAATCGCATATTCCGCTGCAACGGCCTTCTCTCCAATCATCTCGGCATAGCGAGAAATGCAGAAGTCGTCATAAGCGAATTCCAAGGTCTTACTCACGCTTTCACTGAACTCATCACCCGGAACGTACCCCAATTTAACATAAGCTTTCTTCTCATCTTGAGGACCATTGCTTGTAGCAATCATGGCTTCCAACATTTTCAATTCATCTTCTTTCTTTGAAAAACGAATGCCTTGTTGATAGGCTTCAGCAACCACCGGTACACTGTGGTAACCAATCATGCAATATGTTTCGTTTCCTGCCAATTCCCAAACAGGTAATTCTCCTCTCTCCTTATACATTTCAAGAAACGTTTTCATCCAATCTTGTGTGCGTTCAGGTTCTAATTTGCACATCAAGGGGTGATATGCACGAAACGTATCCCACAATGAAAATACAGTGTATCGCGTGTATCCTTCAGCTTTGTGAATCTTATTGTCCATGCCTCTGTATCTTCCATCTACATCGCTCCACACATTCGGAACGGTGTAACAATGGTACAATGAAGTGCGGTAGTTTTCAAGTCCTTGTCCGGTTGGAAATAAAATTGGAGCAGGCGCTTTTTCAAAAATTTTCTGCCATTCTTCTTCAACTTTTTGTTTGTTGTAATTGAAATCATTTTTAGGCATTTCAGCATAGACATTCTTTTTTGCACCTTCTTCATCAACCCCTGAAATTCCAACGCGTATGGTCAATACGTTTTTTTCGGTTGGAAGGAAAAGGAACTGAAACGCTTGAATCATTTCATATTCAATTTTAGTTTCGCCTTTTTCATTTACTGATTTACTGCGTTGCATCAGTTGATCGTTCGCAACGAAAGGCTGAGAGAATACAGCGTAGAAATACGTGTGCTGTTCTGTTGCCCATCCTTCAGAAACGCGGTATCCACTAATCGCGGTGTCTCCATAAAAATGCAAGTCGTAATACAACAACTTATCGCGATGCATGAAATCTAAAAACAACAAGCATGAATCGCCCGGTTGCATTTTATATTCGTGCATGCCCGCATGGGTAGTGGCTGTCATGCGAGCATCAATGCCGTAATCGCTTAATCGAACTCCGTAAAACCCTGGACTTCCAACTTCCATGTTGTGTGCAAATCGCGAGGCAATGGCGTCGCGCCAAAGCGGTTTTTCTTTTGTATGTCCATTGGTTGGCATAAATAAAATATCACCGTAATCTGAAACTCCTGTGCCTTGAAGATGCGTGTGTGTAAATCCGAAAATAATGTTGTCGCTGTAATGGTACCCACCGCATCCGTCCCAACCTTCTAGGCGAGTGTCTGGACTCAATTGCACCATTCCAAAAGGGGCAGTTGCTCCGGGGAAGGTATGGCCATGTCCGCCAGTTCCCGTGAACACATTAACATTGAATTTTTTATTTGCGTTATTATTTGTCAGCACATCAGGCGCCTGTGCCGAATGAATGTTCGGGTTATAGGAAAGTGGGGCTACGTCAAATTCTTTTTTGTCTTCATTTGGTGGCAGGTGCGCAATGACGCACGAGCCCAATGAAAAGCAATAGAGCACAAGCGTAAATAGCGAGAAGGTTGTTTTTTTCATGTAAATTTTCTTAGCCGATACAGATTTCAATGAATTCACAAATCAAAAATAGGACAGAAGCAAAGATGTACTACATTTGCAAAGCATTTGGTCAATGAAGAAGTTCATTGTGAAAAGGGAATCACGCGAAAATCGTGAACTGTGCCCGCAGCTGTAAAGCTCGCATTCGAGAGAATGAAACAACGTGTTCCATCTAAGCCACTGGTTTTTCCGGGAAGGCGAACATGTTCGAGATAAGTCAGAAGACCTGCCAAGTGTTAATCCGAATCCATGCTCGGGGCCAAGCATTGACAGGTTTATGAAGAAACTACTAACCATATGTCTGTTTGGTTTTGCACTCATTACTGCAAAGGGCCAAGGGTATGCCGTTCATGTGAATGATACCTTGGGTGAATTTCTTTTGAATACCTTGCATATTACAGATAAGCGTGTGAAAGAACCTGTTTATGGTTTTCATGTAGATTCTGCAGATATCAATAGGTATAAGACTTCAGGTATTAGCGCTCTAATTACACGTCAGGGTCTCGCCTTGGTTAATGCGTACGGATCAACGGGAAGTGTCAATGCCATTCGCGTAGCCGGTTTACCGGCAGATTATGTGAGTGTCAATTGGAACGGTCTTCAATTGAATTCCACTTCTTTAGGTATGACAGATTTATCATTGGTGCCCGTGCTCTTTACAGATCAAATTATTTTAACAGAAAGACCTCAATCCAATGGTCAACAAGATCTGGCACTCGGCAATAATTTAAATCTGATTTCAAAATGTTCTAATGGAAAATGGATTGCTTTGAATCAATCAGCCTCGTCATTAGGAAATTCAACATTGGGTATGGTTCTCAACAATGGAAATGAAAGATGGTCTACCAATGTTCGAGGTTTCGTTCAAAATTGTCAAAACAACTTCACATACCAAGACCAATTGCAATGGAATAAACCTTGGGTAGAGCAACGCAATAATAATTCACGCTCGAAGGGAGTAATGATTAATCTTGGTTACCAAGGGAAAAAGCGTCTTACGGCTTTTCATGCATTTTCTATTTTTCGACATGTAAATTTACCTTCACCAATGGGCGGTTTAGAGCATTCTTCAAGTAGTCAGTACGACAGACAATTAAAATTTTCGTTGGTAAATAGTGGTCCATTCAAAGAATTAAAAGGCAAGCGTATTTCAGAATTGGAGTGGGTGCTTGGTGGTGCTTTAGATAAACAAAACTTTCAAAGCAATGCTGTAAATTCAACCATTTCAAATAATTCCGCATTCGCGTCAATACACCATCATAACAAAGGAGAAAAACTCACTTTTCATTCTTCGGCATCTGTTACTTCTGATTACATCTTGTATCAAGATTGGAACAAACAAGTGAATTTTCAAAGCATGCGCTGCAATGAACATGTTGTTTTCAATGCGAA
>CAYSEX010000043.1:0-9459 GCA_964430305.1 uncultured Chryseobacterium sp. | reverse complement strand
GAAGACTGGATTCAATGGGTTCCAAATGGTTCAGGAATTTGGAGTCCTCAAAATGTGAAAGAAGTGCATTACGCACAATCGAAATTTCGTGTCAAATTCAAAAAGGAAAAATTGAATGTACTATTTTTCATTGAGCCAATTTTCAGTAAAGGAAGAAATCAATCACAGCAAGCATGGTTTCAAACAACCTACTCTCCGAAATGGCGCACCGGCTCAAATTTAGAATTGAATTGTTTCGGTTTGCGCTGGGTGCTCGAGGCACAAGCTATAGGAAAACGATATACAGATGAAGAGAATTCAGAGGTGTATGCATTACCTACTACTGCTTATTTTAATTTCGAAATTGGAAGAACATTTGAGATGAAGCAGAATGAATGGGATTGTTTTTTACGTATCGAGAATGTTACCAATACACAATTCAGTTTTGTTCGCGCATATGCTTTACCAGGAAGGGTTTTCAGTATTCAAATCAATTATAAACTAAATCAAAAAACAAAATGAAAATTAAATTTTTAACTTATCTCGCGTTTGCTTCAATCTTAATGGTTGGATGCGATGGCTGTAAGGAGTCAAACGATGTCAAAGACTATGCGGTAGGAGTATTGATTGTAAATGAAGGGTCGTTCGGTAATTCAAACGGATCCATAACCTGGAACAAGGGAAGTGAAACAGAAAACAATGTGTTCGAAAATGTCAATGGTGGGGCTTTAGGAGATGTTATTATGGACGTTGATCAGGCCAATGGCAAGACCTATATTGTTTCGAATAATACACAAAAGGTCATTGTCGTGAATTCCAATTCCTTCGCTTATGAAACAGCAATCACAGGGTTCAATTATCCGCGACATTTTTTAAAAATTTCCAATTCGGAGGCGGTGGTTTCAGATGGAAGCGGCTTTGGAAGATTGTGTTGGATTGATCTGAATGTGAATGCGGTTTCATCGAATACGGCAGTTGGAGAGGGGCCTGAAGACATGATTTTAGCAGGTGGTTCCGTGTTTGTTTGTAATAGCGGTGGATGGGGCATTGACAATACAGTCAGTGTTGTTGACATTAACACCAAACAAGTAACAAATACCATCATCGTAGAAAATAAACCCATGGAAATTGCGACAGATGCCAATGGTGTAATTTGGGTATTGTGCGCAGGTGAAACGCAGTATGACGTGAATTGGAACATCATAGGTCATACCCAGGCTGCATTGGTAAAGATTGATCCTATTACCTTAGCAACTACAACATTCACCATCGGAAATCTTGGCGATCATCCAGAACATATGGCCGTTGATAAGGTGAATAATCGAATTTATATCGCGAATCAAAATGTAATGATTTTTGATTTGGCAACCTTTGGTATTTCAAACCCATCATTTGTTTCAGGTCAAGCCAATGGAATAGATGTTGATCCAGCAACAGGAAATGTTTGGATTTGTGGTCCAACAGATTTCGTCTCTAGTTCTGAGATTCGCGTGTATGATGCAAACGGAAGTGCTGTTAAGAGTTTCAATGCAGGCATAGCTTCAAGAAAAGTAGTGTTTTTCAACTAAAGAATAAACACAAAATCAAAAGAGCCGCAATTGCGGCTCTTTTGATTACATGTTTTTTTCTGCATTATTTCTTTTTCCAAGTATCGCCCTGTTTGGTTAACCAGATTTGAGTTCCAGCAGCAGCACTTACGGGAGAAGCAACTTCAATCAAGGTCTGGTTTCCAGTTGTTGAACGAACAGAGTAAGATAAACTCACAAGCTTTCTGTTTTGATCAAATTGTGGAGTATAAAGGAAATCCATTCCTACTGTTAATAGCTCGTTGCGAATTTGAAACAGTTGTTCGCGAGTTGTCTCAGAATTGATGGTCACATTAACTTCATTTGAGTTAATAATGTTTTGACCGAATACGCTTGTACCTATAAATAAGAACGAAGCGAAAATAGCGAGCTTTAAAGTTTTCATAGTTGCTGTTGATTAACACAAGTATACAACTCTTTTTTAGAATTGAGATTGTCTTTCGTCAATTTTTTTTCGTCTTTTGTAAACTACTTTTGCAAGCATAAAAATTTTCCTATGAAACCAGAAGAATTGCGGGTATTGATCCATGCTGAAACCAATGAGCACGTGCGAAAAGCATTGGATTATATTTCTGCAAACCCCAAAAGTGACCAGATTCCCATTCTAGTTGAGGGGCTGGTAGTTGCTACTGATGCATTGATTCGTTATGAGATTGAGGCCATGTTGGGAGCAATGCACGTTCAAGGTGCCGAGCAAGCATTAATTCAATGCATGAAATCTAAGTCCAATTCCAGCGTAGGTGTGAAATTGCTCGAGTTTATGTGGTCCAATGGTTTTGCAGGTGAAGGCCATCTTGAATTCCTTTTGCAATATGCTGCTCAATTCGGATTGTTGGGATGGATTGAAATGACAAGTATTCTTGAGGTTGGTGATAGTAAATATGCATTGGATGAATTAAAAGCATCTTATGTGTTTATCAATGCACTCAAGAAAGATCAGTTGGATTCGGAAGAAATAGCTTTAATTGAAGATGTGAAAAACAATCTGCTTTCGTCTATAGATGCTAACTAAAGTAGAATGAGAGAGAAATAAAAAAGGGACTTTTCAGTCCCTTTTTCATTATCTTAAAATTGTGATTGTTCCTACATATTCTTCGGCCTCGCCGTTGTACCCTTTTATTTTACAGACATAGGGATAAACACCATCGGGGACATAATATGACTTTTTTAATTTGTCATCACCAATCCAAGCTTCTTTGATGTCGGTTGTATTGAAAACCTCATCTCCCCATCTGTTGAAAATATGCATTTCAAACAAACGCACAGAGCTAGATTCAACCAAGAAGACATCATTCAAACCATCACCATTTGGTGTAAAGCAATTTGGAATGTACACTACCGGAGGGAAGGTAACTGAGAACGTATTGCTCGCAGTACAACCAATACTGTTAGTCACTGTCAAAGCAACAGAAGCTTCGCCAAAACCATCGAAGGTGTATGTCTCATTCGTATTTTGACCAATACTTCCATCAGGGAAAGTCCATTCGTAGGTACAACCAATACAAGGAGGAGTGTCCACAACCATGAAGTCATACGTGTACCCCGCAGTGTTCTCAGCATTAAAATCAGCATCGACCGGAATAACATCAACAAAAATGTCTTCACTAATGCTTTGACCACAAAGATCCAACGCTGTTACTGTGTAGGTATCGGGTGAAATTAAATCAGAGTAAGTAGCAACGGTTCCATTTGAGTTGTTCGTCCAAGTGTATGTAAATCCTCCTCCACCGCCCGATGCGAGTGCCGAAAGAATAGCTGTTCCATTTACACAAACTGCCGTATCAGGTGAAGCAGTTAAAATCAAAGGGGGATTCGGTATGGTGATTAATATGGTGTCACTGTCTGTCATGTCGCAAGCATCTATAACTGTAACACTATATAGTTGCGTAACAGGTGTAAGCGCCGTATAGGAAGTTGCATTCCCCACCAGCGTAGAATTTTCGAACCAGTCATAGCTATATCCTCCGCTACCTCCAGATAGATTTGGGGTTAAGACATTGGGTGTCGTACAACCAGAGGTAATGTCTGGACCAAGATCAATGGTTACAGGCGGATTAACAATAAGTACAGGTACTGTATCTGCATTTGATTCACCACATTGGTCATTGACAGTAAGTGTAATGATGGTAGATGACCCGGGAGTAACGCTATAGTTCTGGGTTGATCCAACGGCAACGCCATTGTTAGTCCAAGAATAGGTAAAACCATTCGATCCGCCAGTTATCAATGGCTGAATATTAAAAGCAGTTGTGCAATTTCCATTTAACTGATCAGGCAATGTAACTACCAACGGAGGTGCTGTTATTGAAATAATAGAAGTGTCGGCGGCGGTTTGGCCACAAACATCTGAAACATTGACAATGACTTGAGCCTCTGTAGCCACTCCAAAATTGTCATAGAATTCGTCCCATTCATCCCAGTCATTCACTCCGTTGGTATACCAAGCATATGAGAAGCCAGGGGTTCCTCCAATTACATTTGCCGTGATATTGAAAGGAGAGAGGCATGGAGCCGTGACAGTGTCTGGAATAGTGACAGTTAAATCTGGAGCATTTATGGCAACATTAATCATATCAGTGGCCGTGAGTCCGCATCCATCCGTGACGGTAACATTGACCTCACCTTCTCCATTCCACGAGCCATAAAACAAGGTGCTGCCCCAACCAAACAAGTCATTGCCTGCTTCGTCTGTCCATACGTATTCATATACTCCATCTCCTCCGCCAGCAAGTGCGTTAAAATCAACTGACCCACCACAGTCCATCAATACCAAATCATTGTTTACTGGTAGAGAGGCCGACATTGATACGGTTAAAGGAGGGAAAACGAGTATGTTAATGTCGAATGTGCCTGTGCCATCGGGCCACCCACAGGTGTCGCTCACTGTAAGAATATATTGTGTGCTGACAGTTGGTGAAACAGAGATGGTTTCGGTGGTTTCATTGGTGCTCCAACTATATGAATAATTACCGTACCCTCCTGTTACTTCAGGTTCCAGTAGCAAGGTGGCGCCTAAACACAAGTCAGATTGAAACGGAGCAACCTGAATGGGTTGAGGTAAATCACCAATATTAAAATCGAAATTACTTACAAACCCTGATCCGTTACATGCAGCTAAGTTCAAGATATCCATATGAACTGTTTCCACACCTTCAGCCAAACCATCCACGAATGCATCAATGTCAAATGAAATGCTTTGAACACCCGGTGGAAAGATTATGGTATCTGGCATTAAAGTATAGTCAACACCATTCACCGCAGTTCCTGTCCACGTGATAATGGCCATATCTTGAACAGATAAATCTGAAATTTCAGGACGTGTAAAAGTTAATGTAGCTTCTCCGCAGTCTTCATAAATAATATCGGCATCTGGTCCACCAACATTCAATGAAAGATCTACATCAACAACCGCGTTAGAACTGAATGAGCCCGCTTCAAGAATTACAATAGATTCTAAAGCAGTGTCTGACCCATCTGCAATTGCTAAACGAATGTGATAAGTTTCACCACATTGAACCAAATGCCAGGCCTCAAGTGAAACGGTGTAGCCGTCTTGACAAACATCAATGTTGTTGGGATTGTCAATGTAGAAGCCACTGTTTAGGTTCAAATTCACTGAGCTAATGGTAATGGGTAAAACCGGATTTGAACCGGGCACTTGAGCAATGTTTACAGAACCACCAGGAAAACCAGCTGGAGCCGAGTAAGGACCTGTAATGCCTGGACCTGCGAGAAAAAACGCGAAAATGTCGTTGAAAGAGGAGTTTACCCATTCCATATACTCGTCACTTCCGAAAATGTAGTTGAATCGAAGCGTGTCTCCAGTAGGCACAAAGTCAAATTCCAAAATGGCCACGTCGTTTACACTTCCAACAGAAAATCCTTGACCAATTAACGGAGGTACAGAATTGGCTATGGTGAGCAGGTCGTTGTTTCCACTGACCTGACAACCAAATGGAATGCTGTTAAAAGAGCAATCTAAATTAAAAGCGTGATCGGTTGAAAGTACAACCCCGGCGTCTATTCCAAGACCTACAGAATTACCTCCAGTGAATGAGGCAAATTGTTCAGGACATCCAGTGAATTGAATGTTCGAAGCCGATACACCACTTCCCAATAAAACGTCGGTAACGTAATTCGGAACAGGCATACTAGTCATCTGCAACTGCGCAAAAAGTGTTGAAGAGCCGAGCAATAGAAATCCGAGTATAAGTTTTTTCATGTAAATCGTGGTTAAAGACACATTTTCTTGACTGCAAATTTAGGTATTTGGTTGCAGGAATAGGGAAGAAGTTTATATTCGGATATATGAATATTGATATTTTAGGAAATGCGGTTGATAATTTTTGGAGAAATGGGGATTCCACACCCATTAAAATCTGGATCAACGGTCACCGTGAACCCGATATGAATCCTCTAATTTTTTTTAGAAAGTTTCCCTCTATGCTTGGTTACGAGAAGCATGTCATGAAAGCAGTGGAAGGAAGAGTGCTCGACGTGGGATGTTCAGCAGGCTGTCATGCATATTATTTAAAAAATACTCGAGGTGTTGAAGTAGAAGGAATTGAAATTTCTTGTAAAGCGGCTCAGATTGCCATGGAGCGTGGAATTGCAGTGCATAATTTGGATTGGAGAGACATGCCGAAATTTAATTTTGACCATGCATTGGCATTGATGAACGGCATGGGATTGGCCCAGTCTTTAAGTGAATTGGATTTACTTTTTAAAAAGCTCAACAAATGTTTGAAAAAGGGGGGCTTTCTGTGGATAGATAGCACAGATGTGACCTATGCAGAGGCTTTTTGGCCGAAAATCAATACCGAATATTTTGGAATAGTAGAATTCCAGTTGGAGTACAAAAGGGAAAAACAACGATTTCCTTGGCTATTTGTAGATCGAAATACGGCTATGAAAAAAGCCCGCGAGGCGGGCTTTTCTATTGTTGAGTGCAAATTGGAAAAAAACGGACATTACCTGCTGCAATTAAGAAAAATCAGATAATGATGCAGCTAATTTTTTGCGCGCATGGAAAATGCGGGATTTCACCGTTCCCATTGGAATACCCATGTGCTCTGCAATTTCATCGTAATGAAACCCTTCAACAAACATCTGAAACGGTGTTTTGTATTCGTCAGTCAATTCTGAAATGGCTTTTCGAATGTCTTTTTCGTTGATTTGACTGGTAACAGAGTCAAAAGCAGTGCTGTTGTTATTTACAAAGAATTCATTGGCTTGTCCATCCTGAATGAGGTTTTGAAGCTTCTTTCTTTTGTAATTGTTGATGAAGATATTTCTCATAATGGTAAACAACCATCCTTTGAAATTCGTTCCATCTTGAAAGTTTTCTTTGTAACGCAGTGCTTTTAGAACAGTGTCTTGTAGTAGGTCTTCTGCATCTTCCACGTTTTTGGTGAAATTGTATGCGAAGGATTGTAGAGAAGGTGAATTGACCTTAACCAGATGATTGAATTCCAACGTGCTCATATTGTTTAATTATTTAGGGCAAATATTAAACAGAAAAAATGAGCTACCAAACTTTTGTGTAATTATTTAATAAAAAGATTAAACACTAAAAAGCTTTCAATAGATCATCAACGGAATGATAAGTAGATATATATAGACTGTCTGGAGATTTTACTCCTCGCACATTGTAGCCTGTAAAGTGGAAATGGCAATCCGTATCTTGCAACAGTCGGATCAATCGCTTCATATAATCAGGAATCAAAACTGTAGAAGGGTGTGTGGTAAATATTGAAACAAAATCAACTGCACCCAAACGCTGATAAACTTGTTTAAGGTCCTCAGCCGGAACGCTCGCACCTAACATAATGGTCTTATATCCTCTCAATTTCATGATATATTGCAACATAAGAATGCTCAATTCGTGAATTTCCAACTCAGGTAGATACAGCACCACGGGCTTTTTTGTACGATCTATTGGCGTTTTTACATTTTCAATATGAAACAATAATTTTTGACGAATGAGCGCCGAAACAAAGTGTTCCTGTGCTGGACAAATGGCATCAGCTTGCCACAGCATGCCAATTTGCTGAAGAAAGGGCATCAACAATTCACGGAATGTGGCCTCTAAACCTTTTTGTTGCACGTATGGGTCGAAAACATTGGAAAACAATTCATCATCGTAATTCAACATTGCCAGTTTCAGAATGTGCGCGTAGTGCTCTTGCCCTTGCTGATCTGTGGCGTGTTTGTTAATGACCTCCCGAATTTGATCGTCGGTCATTTTAGCAATTGCAGATATTTTATAACCCAAACTATTCAGTAATGAAATGTTCAACAGAACTTTCAAATCACGATCTGAATATTTGCGAATGTTGGTGTCCGTGCGCTCTGGTCGCAAGATGCCATAGCGTTGTTCCCAAATCCGGATGGTATGGGCTTTGACTCCTGAAAAATTTTCAAGGTCTTTAATAGAGAATTCTTGCGTCATCATAGGCTTACATCCCTCTTAACATTCATACATGTGAATTGTTCAAGTTGTAAAGTCATTCATGCTTATTTTTAGCCCATGCAATTAATTGTTTTTGACGATTCTTCCTTGAATTTATTTCATCCCATAACCTTAACCAGGTCTTTGGGGCAAGCAGCCATTGGAAAGTACACAGCACTTGAGCGCTATCTTCATGTACTCGGATTGAAAGAAGGGTTCATTTCAACCGAGGAGAGTCTTCAAAAATTATATGAGAGACACAAAGACGTGGAATCTTTGTGGATCAATTCACGCGTGGTTCCAACAAGTCATTTCATTGAACAAATTATGAATTTGCCTGCAAACACGGCCTTAACCCAAAATGGTCAAGTTATAGCGGCTAAGACATTAAATGCACAATTCAATGCGTGGTCAGATACCATTGTTGTGGAAGGTCATGTTCTTTTAAAGAATATTACAGATGTCTTTCGTTGTGCAGGTGATTTTATAGCTTTTGATTTCGCGCACCATGCTGTTATTCGACCAAGCCTAGCGAGTTATCAATTGTTATTTGGTGATTTTGAGCGACTCAGTATTTCTTCTTCTGCGAAATTGCTTAATTGCACGTTGAATACAACAGATGGACCAATAATAATTGATTCCGGGGCTGAAATTCAAGAGGGCGTGCATTTAAGAGGTCCACTATACATTGGGAAAAATGCACAAGTGAAAATGGGTGCTAGAATTTCTGGTCCGTCCAGTATAGGTGAAGAATGCCGAATTGGTGGTGAAGTTGTTAATTGTGTTATTCTTCCTTTCTCAAATAAAGGTCATGATGGATTTCTTGGTAATGCGGTGCTCGGATCTTGGGTGAATTTGGGAGCAGACACCAATGGCAGTAACTTAAAAAATAACTACAGCGAGATTGCAATTCAATTGGAATTTGAAAAGGAACATATTCAGACAGGATTGCTATTTTGCGGTCCTCTCATCGGAGATCATTCGAAAACGGGAATAAATACCATGCTCAATACCGCAACATACGTTGGTGTGGCATCTAATGTTTTTGGAAGTGATTTTCCTGAAAAATGTATTCCTTCTTTTTCATGGAAAGATTCGTCAACACTACATCAATTCGAAAAAGCCATTCAAACGGCAGAAAGAATGATGGCGAGAAGAGGAAAGAAAATGAGTCAAGTGGAGAAGGAGGTTTTAGAGCAAATATATTTATCACGTGTCAGCTAATGCGGTCAATCCGTCAGAAATAAAGCTTGGCATTGACATTGAAACAGAGGCGACATGAATTTTGAGAACGACCCTTATTTATTCAACGAGGAAGAATCGAATAATCACGATTTTATTCCGTTGATTTCCGCAGAGGATGAAGATCAGATGGACCAAGAAGATACTCCCGAGGTATTGTCCATATTGCCATTACGTAATACGGTATTATTTCCAGGAGTT
>CAYSEX010000042.1:0-18929 GCA_964430305.1 uncultured Chryseobacterium sp. | reverse complement strand
CCTAAAACTGAAAATAGATAAACGGCTCAACACTGCTCGACTGGAACTGCAGCATAACCTGAACCAAAATCAAAAAGAAAAACGCAAGCACAATATAATCTTGACGAATAAACCATGTTCTTAAATGAGTCTTCCACTCAGATTTCATCAAAGTCAGTGAAAATCCAAGTACCAAGAAAAATATCAAATACGGATTATTATACACCAATCCAATAAACGTATTCATGCTGAAACCCTTCATTAAACTGCTGTATATCACAAACGTTTCTTCCAATGATTCTGCCCTGAAAGGCACCCACAACAACCCCACAGCAACAAAAGTCAAAAACCACCCTCCGAATCTCAACAATTGCTCAGGAATGAACTTAAGCGGAAAGGAACTTTTAAATACCACTTTATGCAAAATCAATAGCACCCCATGACCTGCACCCCAAAAAATAAACTTCCAACTGGCACCATGCCAAAACCCTCCTATTAACATGGTTAACAACAGAAAAAACAATTGCAAATAAAATCCCTTTCTATTCCCACCAAACGGTATATAAATATAGTCGCGCAACCAAGATGACAATGAAATGTGCCATCGACGCCAAAAATGAGTTATGTTCAACGACTTGTATGGCGAATCGAAGTTGGTACACAACTTATACCCCAACAACAACGCTATTCCAATGGCCATGTCTGTATAGCCACTAAAATCACAAAAAATTTGAAGCATATAACTCAACACTCCAACCAATTGCTCTGTTGGCGAATACACTCCCGGATCATCGAAAATTAAATCACTGTACTGCGCAACAAAATCACCCAATATGGCCTTCTTAATAAACCCCTTAAATATTAAGAATATAGCCACCTTAACCTCCTGGGTTGTTATTCGAACATACTTTTTAATTTGAGGCAAAAAATCACTCGCACGCACAATTGGCCCCGCAACCAAGTGCGGAAAAAATGTCATGTACAAAACATAATTCCGCAAGCTTGGTAATGCAATTCGTCTCATGTAAATATCTACCACAAAGCTGATACTCTGGAACGTATAAAAAGAAATGCCTATGGGCAGTATTACCGCCGTTAAAGCATGGGTACTGCCTGTCAACTCATTGAAATTTTCAATGAAGAAATTCTTGTATTTGAAATATATGAGAAACGAAAGACTAAACAATATTGAAGCGCTCACTTGAAATAGCCGCCACTTCTGTTGATGGGTCCTAGTAAGTAAATAAGCAAACACATAATCTGCCCCTATAGTCGTAAGCAACAACAACAGAAAATAACCACTTGCTTTGTAATAAAAATAGAATCCAAAAAGAATAAGTGCATAGTTTCGGTAGGTCTCATTGCGTTGAACAAAAGCGTATGCAATTAAAAAAAGTGAGAATATGAAAAGGAAAAAACCTGTGTGAAAAAGTAACGGAACATCCTCATGATATAGGAACAATTCAGTAAACCAATTCCAATTCAATTCAATCATCTGTTCAATAAAATAAATGGTGAATTCTGACACTTCGATTTGCGATCTCCCCGCTTATCAAGCTGCAGTATATCCTTCGAGGTCATATCTTTCGCAACCTCTTCCATCCAAATCCAAGCGGCGTCTTTCGACGGATGTCTTCCATCTTCAGACCTTTCCAAAGGCAACTTCGATGAGTCAAAAAACCGATTACCATTTAATTCAGACATTGCCGCCACAACCCCCTTATCTGCTTTCCAAGCAGCAGGCCCAATCCAATAATAACTTAAATTATTTCTACTCATTTTTGCTATCATAGATTGAATATACTCTCTGCGTTTGGGAATATCATTGACAAAAAGCTCATTCAACCCCAAGGCCACAATGACAAAGGTTGGGTTGTATTTCTTAATGAAAAAATCTAAAGAATCTGATGTTCCCCACTCTTTCGTGGTAGATCCGTACCAAACAACCGACGCAATTAAATGCATATTGTTCCAATCACAGAAATTATAAATCGGCAATCTTAACCCCTCCAATTGAGAATCTCCAATGAGTAAAACCCTACTGCCAATAACCGAGTCCGAAACGGCCTTTGCCTGATCAGCAAGTTCATCTCCATCCATCTCAACAATCAATGAGTCTGCCGCATTCCCCGCCAATGAATCTCCAATATGCCATGCAATCACCTTTTCCTGCATGGCGGGAACCAATTCTACTTGAATTGACTCTTTTTTCTGTGAAACAAAAAAGAAGAGCAAACAAAACATCAATAGTGCAACGCCCAATTGCAATGATAACTTTTGAGATTTATTCAGATTCAATTTCATTCGCGCCCCAATTTACAACGAATCACAAGCCTTTTTCTCATTGCTGGTTCTCGTATATCACTTCAAAAACCATTACCGTATTTCCAGTGCCAGGGGAAGATGTTTTTCCCTGACTAGTTATAACCAGTTGTTTACCGTCTGGCGACAGAGACATACCCACTGGAAAAGGCGCTGCATCTATCTCAAATATCTTCTTCATAGACGCTGCATCAACAACCGCCACCTTACATGCATTGTTAATGCATGCAAAAATATATTTCCCATCATCTGTTACATCTATGGTTCTTGCGCCTGGACCTACACTGACACTTTTCCAATTTTTAAAGACAGATAGTTTTGAATCGTTAAACTGGCCAATCAAAATACTATCGAGATTTGCTCTTTGAACCATTCCAAATTTATTGGAACTTAAAAAAACATCTCCGTTGTTGATAACCAAATGCCTCAAATTCGTGTAACTACCGGTTATGGTTCCCACATGCTCCCCTTTCTCAACATCTATGACCGCTATTCCATTACCGCCCATTTTAGCTATGAGTATTTTCTTGTTATCAGGAGTAAACACAGTGCCTCTTAAACAATTTCCGCAAGCCGCATCTCTATCTTCACTCTGCATTGAACTCATGTTTAATCTGTAATCAACTACAACATGAGAGGTGTATTTGAAATCCATCGGATTCTCACTCGAGATATCTATTAAACCAACCGTGTTATCTCCCCAATGTGTAATGGCAATGTATTTATTATCGCCAGAACATGCAATCATTTTCGGCAATGGCCCCGAAGGCATTACACGCACAATCTCATCTGTTTGTGTATCAATAATAGCCACTGCAGAGGGAGAAACTGCCTTGGGATCCCAATCGCGTCTATAGTAAGTTACCCATAAATATTTTCCACCGTGAGAAAGACAACTCTCAACGGGCTTACCCTTGAAATGATTGTAATGCTCTCTATCTTGTCGGTAGGTGTAGTCAAAAACAGTACTTTCTCCGTTCTTGAATAAATGACCATTCGACTCATTAAAATCATGGTGAATTTCTTTTCGTTTAGTTAATGTCTTTGAATCGAATACAACAGTCGTATGCCCCTCTAATGAGTGAATATAAAATTTAGATCCATCCTTCGAATAAATAACTGACTTAGGTGAGTTAATAGCTCTTTCATAAACAGTTAGTTCGTTCGATACTGCAGAATTCTTACTTTGAATAACTTTAACCAATTTCAATTCTTTAAACACACCATTCGAAACTGGAACTGCTGCAGGAACAGAATCCTTCGGAGCTAATTCCACCTGTTTTTGAACTTGAGAGCCATTGCCCTCAGAACAGGCCGAAAATAACGACGCATGAAAAAAACTAAAAACAAAAGAGAAGTAAAAATATTTTTTAAACATGGTTTGAAATGAATTTAATAAGACTGAATAGTTAAGACGAATAATCTATTTTTTTTTAAAATAATATGCTGCTCGAATCTACAATGGAAATGAATATTATTCATGGAAAATCTTTGAATTAAATGTTTCGCTAAAAAACAATCTTTTTATTCTGAGTCAGATAGCACTACCTTTGCACGCTTTCATTCCAAGCTATGCAACTTCGCGTTAGCACATCAAAATGAAACGGTTATTGAATTCATGTCTTTTGAAAAGTTAAACATCGCTGAGCCCATTCTCAGAGCGCTCAGTCAAGAAGGTTACACTTCACCCACTCCCATTCAAGAACAAGCCATTCCCATCTTACTCGAAGGGCATGATTTACTTGGATGCGCTCAAACCGGAACCGGTAAAACTGCGGCATTCGCTATTCCTATTTTACAATTACTTTCTGAGAATGTAAAATCAACCCCAGGAAGAAAACCCATACGTGCACTCATTGTTACCCCAACGCGCGAACTTGCCATTCAAATTGGTGAAAGTTTCAGCAGCTATGGCAGACACCTCAACCTGAAACACACTGTTATATTCGGAGGTGTAAATCAATCGTCGCAGGTTCGTGCCATCCAAGCTGGAGTAGATATTCTCATTTGCACCCCCGGAAGACTTCTTGACTTGGTTCAACAGAAATTCATTCAACTCGCGAACATTAACATGTTTGTGTTAGATGAAGCAGACCGCATGCTAGACATGGGATTCGTGCATGATGTAAAACGTATTCTTCAACTTATTCCAAAAAAAAGGCAGTCGCTTTTCTTCTCGGCAACCATGCCCAAAGCCATTCAAGAACTTGCAAATTCAATATTAACCACGCCGAAAAAAGTAGAGGTGACTCCCGTCTCTTCCACGGCAGAAAAAATTGAACAAGCGCTGTACTTCGTAAGTCAAGAAGATAAAAAAGATTTGCTTATTCATGTGCTGAATGACAAGTCCATTCGGGCTGCTTTGGTCTTTACCCGCACAAAACACGGTGCCGATAAAGTAGTTAAGTTGCTTGCAAAAAATAGCATTAAGGCTGAAGCCATTCACGGCAATAAATCTCAAAATCACAGACAACGTGCTTTGTCAAACTTCAAAGGTGGACATACCCGAGTGCTTGTAGCCACTGACATTGCAGCAAGAGGTATTGACATTGATGAACTTGCTTTTGTTGTGAATTATGAAATCCCCAATATTCCGGAAACATATGTGCACAGAATAGGCAGAACCGGTCGTGCCGGAGCCGAAGGAAAAGCAGTTTCTTTCTGCGATGCGGAAGAACTGGAATACATTCGCGACATTCAAAAGCTAATAGGTCTTGAAATTCCAGTAATTACAGACCACCCATTCCCAGCGAATTATAGACCGCTTCCAACCACACCAAAAAAGAACACTAGTCATAAACCTTTCTCTAGATCTGGCGGAGGAAAAAATCACCGCGGAGGAAAACCACGTTTCGGAAAAAGCAATAGCAGTTCAAAACCTTCGAATAGACAGAATTAGAGTCGAACCATCCAAACGTATTTGCGCATGGCCTTCCACCAAGAATATTCAACCAATTCTTGAGCGGTGCATGCCAATGCCTGACTCAAATGATGCATTACTTCGTTCAGTGTAATGGTCTGGTGATGTAGGAGTGAAAATCTATTTTCATTTTGTATCAGAAATTCAGCCGCTGCGTATGGCAACTCCAGTTTTTCAAACCCTCGTTTGTGAAGGAATAAAACCTCTTGCACCTTTCCTTTTTGTTTCAGCACTTTTATTTGGGTTTCATGCATGTATAGATGCATTCCCTTCGCATCAACATCATCTGAAGGTATCCATTTCAATGATCGTTCAATGAGAGTTCTTGGAACAACCGGATTTGGAATTGGAAAATTAAAAAACTTCTTCAAAGGAAAATCAAAACCAACTCCGTGCATGTAATTGTAAAGTGCCTTTTTTAATCCGTCTGAAAAGAGCTCGTGGTCGGCTCCCTTCGGATCTTCGTGAAACAAATCGTTGTTCGCAAAGCCCTCGAAAACGGGGCCCGTTCGAATGACTCCATATTTCTCCGGATCCTTTCCAACAGGGCTATGCACGGTCATGGCAAACTGATGCCAATGTCCAGATAACAACAGTTGATTCTCAAAAAGTTGACGAACAACCTCGAGCGAATCAATGGTCTCTTGTGCGGTTTGAGTTGGAAAACCGAACATTAAATAGGCATGAACTAAAATACCCGAATCGCGAAATGCGGCACAAACCCGTGCTACTTGATCTATGGAAATTCCCTTATCAATCAATGCCAATATCCGCGGACTAGCTACCTCCAATCCACCTGTAACAGCTATGCATCCTGAGGCCGCCAAGAGCTGGCATAAATCGGGGGTAAATGTTTTTTCAAATCGAATGTTTGTCCACCACGAAACTTGCAAACCTCTTCTCAATATTTCTACTGCCAGGTCTCTCAAGGCTGCCGGAGGTGCGGCTTCATCTACAAAATGAAATCCAGTCTCACCTGTTTCTGCAATTAGCTCTTGCATTTGATCTACCAAATGCGCAGCCGATGTTTGGTCATACCTTCCAATATAATCCAATGTAATGTCACAGAAACTACACTTCTTCCAATAGCAACCGTGTGCAACTGTAATCTTGTTCCATCTTCCATCATTCCACATCCGATGCATGGGGTTGGGCATATCAATGACAGACAGGTAATCATGAAAACGAAGACCTTCGTATTTCGGGGCTGGCTTTTGGCTGTGTAAAAAATCACCACCTTCCAACGTGTCTACGAATTCTACTTTGCCTTCGGGTGTTCGTCTGAATGTTCTTTTTAAATGCGCATTTTGAATGGGATCTTCCAAATGCTTCAACAAAGCCAAGAAGGGACCTTCACCATCATCAAGCGTAATATAATCTACAAAATCAAATACCCTTGAATCTGACAATTCACGCAACTCGGTGTTTGCGTATCCACCTCCCATGACCACTTGTGTTTGTGGAAAATGCTTTTTTATCCATTGCCCCGCCTTCAATGCGCCGTATAAATTACCTCCAAAAGGAACGGTAAACCCCACTACTTGTGGCACCTCTTCAGAGAAATACGCGGCCATATTCTTCTCTAGAATTTCATCGAGATAATTTGTGGGACTCAACAATTCATTTAAAATTGGATTAAACGAAACCGCTGTTCTTGCAATACGCTCTGCATATTTCGAAAATCCAAAATGAGGACCAACGGTAGCTTGTATAAGATCTGACACATCTTCCAAATACATGGTGCATTTGTATCGGGCTTTATCTTGTACACCAATGTTTCCAAAGAACCATTCCAGATCTTTAATCTGTTTGAATCGAGCGCCTTCGGGCAAATAAGCCCCATTGGCTATGCGATAGCCTAATGTGTAGTTTTTATTTTGTAGGAATGAAACAACAGCATTTACCGTTCTTTCGTAGGCCAGTCTGTTCTTCACCATGCCATCTAACGGTTGAGACAATTTAAAATCGCCCTGTTCAATGGCATCAAATAAACGCTCAAAACCCTTTTTTGAAAACACCTCCAACACCATGTCCAATCCCAAATCTTTTTGTCTCGACTGAATTCCCTGTTGATTCAAAAATCCGGTTAAATAAGCAGTAGCCGGATACGGCGTATTCAGTTGAGTGAGTGGAGGAATAATGAGCAAGGGTTTCAACACCCTGCAAAGAAACGAAAAGAACTAATAACTCTTTGCTGTTTACAACTTGAAAAGACAGGAAATATCTCTGATGAATGGGCCGTTATTTTAGTAAAATGAGGAAGTTGTTATTCGGTCTAATCATATTGTTGCTGACGCCATGCATTCAAGGTCAGAAAAACATTCGTGTTCAATTGTTTGCTCAGAAGAAAATTAATCAACTGCAATTTCAATCTGAACAAGTCTGCATGTTCAAGTCAGACACTACAACAGTTGCCATCTCTGCCAAAGAATTATGCACAGTGACCAAAACAGATAGTTGCATGAACTGGAAAGCTGGTGGAAAATCTGGTAGTTGCACAAAATTCATTTTGCTTCAACCTGAAGGTAAAGTTTCACTTGGCGTCAACGGTGCAAAACTCAGTGGCTACATACATTGGGGATCCTTTGAACTTATTGCAGACAAAAACAGCATGTACCTTGTGAATATTTTGAATTTAGATACCTATGTAGCTGGAGTTGTAGAAGCTGAAGGTGGAGCAAATAAACCCAACGAATATTATAAGGTTCAAGCAGTGTTATGCAGAACATACGCGTTAAATAATTTCGATAGACATCCGCATTCCGACTTGTGTGACGGAACTCATTGTCAAGTCTATCATGGTTTAAATCGGAAAGACCCACGTATAGAAGAAGCTGTAAAGCAGACTGAAAAGCTAGTTGTTATAGATGAAAATGCCCATCTCATTACGGCTTTCTTTCATAGCAATTGCGGTGGACACACCTTGAATTCTGAGATGGTTTGGAAAGCATCCTTGCCGTATTGCAAGGGAAAGCCAGATCCGTATTGCATGGGAATGCCCAATAGCAATTGGGAAAAACGTATTCCCATTCAAGACTGGACAAAATATTTAGAAACCAAAAAAGTAAATACAGCAGACACGCTCGGTATCACCTCATTTTTTCCTGGTAAAAAAGTCATGTATTACCAACACAACAACATAAAAATTCCCACAAAAACAATTCGCACCGACCTGAAATTAAAATCTGCTTATTTCACCGTTCATTTGCAAAATAACGAAGCCGTTTTTATTGGTCAAGGCTTTGGACACGGCGTTGGGCTTTGTCAAGAAGGTGCCATGAATATGGCTAAAAAAGGAAAGACTTTTGAAGAAATTTTGAATTTCTATTACACCAATGTTCATTTGGTTCCGTATGATATGGTGTGGTTGTTTACCCACGAAGAAGAAGAAGAGAATTAACTTCTAACTTCAACAAAAACGTTGAGTTCTTCGGCCATTTCAATGAATCGAAAGGTATCTTCTTCGTTCACTGAAATTAACATTTCAAAACGCTCATTTTGGCGAATCTCTTTTTTTGTGTAGTTCATTCTATTCAATCTATTCATGAAAATCGGTTGTTGCTCATAACTTAATTGAAAAAACAAAGTAGATTCCACTTGAATATCTGCAATAAGACTCTCGTCTAACACCATTTTTGCCGCAGATTTATAAGCGTCGATCAAACCCGGAATCCCCAATTTCGTTCCACCATAATACCGCACTACTGCCACCAAAACATTAACAACCCTTTCTGATTTCAAAGCATTCAATATGGGTTTGCCGGCGCTTCCAGCCGGTTCTCCATCATCTGAACTTCGTTCTAAACCCGATCTTAAAATATAAGCATAGCAAATGTGCGTCGCATCTGGAAACTTCAACCACAATGCATCTAATTTCCCCTTGGCCTCATTCTCTGATGAAATGGAAAAGGAAAAACCAAAATGTTTGCTGCCAGAGGATTTGTATAATGACTCTCCAGATTGAGTAACAGTTCGCATTGTAGCCATGTACTAATCGAGCTGACTGTAAGTAGAATTATTTGATTTGAATTCAGGAACCAACTCTTTCATGATTCTTACAAGTAACATGTTATCTTGTGCAAGAGCTGCATGATGCAACAAAATCAATTTCTCATTCAATTCATGCTCATTGATGGTCCTGGGATTGGCCTTTAATATTTTCGGATGATGTGTAGCTTTCAGATTTTCCTCAGATGCTAAAACTTCTTCATACAATTTCTCTCCCGGACGAAGACCTGTATACTCGATTTGAATGTCTACATTCGGTTCAAGACCACTGAGCAGAATCATCTTTCTAGCTAATTCGGCGATTTTAATTTGCTTCCCCATGTCGAACACAACAATTTCATTGTCACCATCACCAGATGCGGCTTCCAACACCAATTGCACAGCCTCGGGGATGGTCATGAAAAAACGTTCAATCTCAGGATGCGTCACTGTAACTGGACCTCCTTGTTCAATTTGTTTTCTGAACACGGGGATCACAGATCCATTGCTTCCAAGCACATTTCCGAATCGCGTAACTACAGAACGAAGTGCTCCTGCTTTGCTTTGAACAATTAGTTCTGCAATGCGCTTGCTGGCTCCCATGATGTTGGTCGGATTAACAGCTTTGTCTGTGCTTATCAGCACGAAGTTGAAAACTCCAAAACGTTGAGAAAGTTCAATCATTAATTTCGTTCCGAACACATTGGTGAAAACAGCTTCCGCCGGATTCTCTTCCATTAATGGTACATGCTTGTATGCAGCGGCGTGAAATACCACTTCAGGATTGAAATGTTCAAAGACCCGAACCATGCGCGTTTCATTTCGAATGTCACCAATAACCAGCTCAAGTTTCCCCGAGTCAACCGACATTTCATTCAATCTTCCCAATTGAAACATGGGAGTTTCAGCAGCATCAAGTGCAAGAACTCCTTCCGGATTAAACATTAAAATTTGCCGAACTATTTCACTACCAATGCTTCCTGCTGCACCTGTAACCAACACCCGTTTACCTTGAACGAAATTGCGAACGCGCTGAGACTCGATGTGAATTTCCTCTCTGCCCAATAGATCTTCATATTGAACCGTACGTATTTGATTTGCGCTCAACGAACCATTGATCCAATTTCTTGCGTGAGGTACATGCTTCAATTTCAGCTTGTGCCGAACAGCCAAATCTGCCAATTCCATTTTTCTCTCCACACCAAGATCTGGAACTGAAATAAATATATCTTCTACGTCATGATTACTCAACCAATCTTCCAAATCTGCGGAAGGGTAAATTCGAATACCTTCTAGCTGCTTCCCACCTTTTCGGGTATCATCATCAAAGAATGCCATAACCGCATACTCTGAGGACGCGTCCTTATCCAAGGTTCGTTTTAATAAAAGAGCTCCCTCCCCTGCTCCAAAAACAACAATTCGCTTTTTCTCTTTTCTTTCCTTTGTGACTTCAGCATAAACCATTTTAACTGCGAGTCTGAAAATGATCAATGCAAATAAACTTAGAAGATAATCAATGATGATAACCGAAGTTGGAACCAAGAAAATAGTCTTGAATATCCCGTTAGCAATCACATTCAGCCCAAAAAATAACAAGCTACCAAGAGAAAGCACCACGAAAATGCGAATGGCATCTTGGCTTCCTGTGTATCGAATAATTCCAGAATAGGTCTTTCCAAAGAAAAATGCAATGCCTCGAATAACTATATAAACCGGAATAAATTTCACTGCGAGATCCCATTCTTCTTTGGGAACCGCAAATTCAAACCGAACCAAATAAGCTATAAATAAAGCAAAAACACACAGCGTTAGGTCAATCAAAAAGATGATCCATCGCGGTGTGTTTGCTCGAGGAAAAAACTGTTTCATGAATTAAGCAAGCTCAACAACAACAGCGCTAGCTCCGCCACCGCCATTGCAGATACCTGCACCACCCCATTTTTCATTTCTATTTTTCATGGCATGAACAAGTGTTACTAAAACACGTGCACCGCTGCAACCGAGCGGATGACCGAGAGAAACGGCGCCGCCGTTTACGTTCACTTTAGACGGATCCAATTTCATTTTCTGAACATTCACAATTCCAACTACACTGAACGCCTCATTCAACTCAATCAAACCAAGATCACTCAGTTCCACACCAGCCTTAGCTGCAGCTTTCGGAAGTGCCAACGATGGAGTAGTTGTAAACCATTCTGGAGCCTGCTCAGCATCTGCGTAGCCTGCAACGCGAGCTAACGGGGTTAGACCTAACGCGCGCATTTTTTCGCCACTCATTAAAACCAAAGCTGCAGCACCATCATTCATTGTTGATGCATTAGCTGCTGTGACAGTGCCATCTTTGGCAAATACCGGACGCAGACCTGGAATTTTATCGAAATTCACATTTTTGTATTCCTCATCTTCAGCAAACAGGGTTGTTTCACCTTTCCGTCCCACAATTTCCACTGGTACAACTTCATTTGTGAATGCACCAGCAGACCAAGCCGCCGATGACCGCTTGTACGATTCTATGGCAAATGCGTCTTGTTCCTCTCTTGAAATTTTACATTCCGTAGCACACAACTCAGCAGCATTCCCCATTGGGTAATTGTGATATACATCTGTTAATCCGTCCTTCGCAAGACCATCAACCATTTTCACATCACCGTATTTATTTCCCCATCTCAGATTCGGCGAATAAAACGGAACTTGGCTCATGTTCTCCATTCCACCTGCAACAACAACATCTGCATCACCGCATTGAATACTTTGAGCAGCCATCATTACAGCCTTCATTCCTGAAGCACACACTTTATTCACTGTTGTGCATTGCACTTGATCTGGCAGACCAGCAAACTTTGCTGCTTGTCTTGCAGGAGCTTGTCCAAGATTTGCTTGAAGCACAGACCCCATGATAACCTCTTGTACTTCTGTGCCACTCAGACCAATTCTGTCAAGGGCCCCTTTAATTGCAACAGCACCCAATTGGGTAGCTGAAACAGTTGATAAACTTCCACCAAAACTTCCCATTGGAGTGCGCACGGCAGAAACAATAAATACTTCTTTGTTCATTGCAAAAGATTTTTGGCAAAAGTACTGCAATTCAGGCATTATTATTTCGTTCCTCGTTTGAATTCGTGTTGAAAAATGGCATGAAATTGTATTGGCCCAAAGTGAGACAATTGAAAGAATTCAGTTAACCTTGTATAGCGCAAGAAACCAAACTATGAAAAAAGCATTTTCGATTTTATTGATACTCATCGCGGGCCTTTCCATTTCAGCACAAAAAACAACCGGACTCCCAGAAGACGATGAAAAAATGTTAAAGGCACTAACTGCACTTTTCGAAGAACAACAAAAAGATGCCGGGAAAACATTAATTGAAAAGCAACTCAAACCTCTTTGGTTGACACCAGGCGCATTTACTGATGCCGAGAAAAAGAATTTTCGTCAAACAATAGATTTACTCATTTCAAAACGATACACCGTTATACCCACTGTTCAACAATACATTGAACTAAGCATACTCTTCAAAGAAATGCAGACTCCGACTAATAAAGTAAACGGCTTTCATGAAGTACTAAATCAATGCATTAAAAACAATTCAAAAAAAATAAATAAAGCAACTGAAGTTCTTATAGCCAGTGCATTGGGGCTGTTCAAGGATAACGCTATATATACCGATGTGAAGAGAGCTTGGAAAACAGACAATTCAAACTTTGACTTTGCCTTCGATTCGTTACCCAAGATAGTCTTTCCAAGTTTGAAAATTTTTTGCGTGCAAGGAAATAAAAATATTTTCATTGAAAACACCCAAGGGTTTTATTCACTCTCAGAAAAAATATTTTATGGTCAAGGCGGCAGGGTCCCATGGAACATTGTTGGTTATGATCCAACAAAGACATTTGCTACCCTTTATCATTATGAAATTAAGGTCACTGAATCACATTATGACGCAGAGAACGTGACCTTTCAATCAGAATTTTTCAATATCCCATTGCTTGGGGTTCTTACCAATAAAATTCAAGAAGGAAATGAGAATGACAAACAAAACTTCCCAGAGTTTCAGTCCAATCAAAGTCGACTTACCATTAAAAACATTATCCCAAATGTTGACTACGAAGGTGGCTTTACACTTGCGGGTAGCAGTCTAAAAGGTACAGGACCTCAGCAGAATCCAGCTCGACTCATTATATACAAAGACGGCAAGAATTTCTTAGAATCGAAAAGTCAGTTGTTTGATATTCGTCCTGATCGAATTGAAAGCTTGCATGCTTCCATTCGCTTTTATGTTGATAGTGACAGCGTTTATCATCCCGATCTGCGTTTGGTTTTGAACCGCAAATCACGCAATTTGAGTTTATCTCGAACTGAAGACGGTGTTAGCCCCTCTCCTTTTGTAAATACCTATCACAATGTTGAAATGTATGTAGAGACCATTGAATGGAATCTTGATGCACCGTTAATGAACTTTGGAGCATTCGGTCAAACCGCTCAGAAATTTGCCGATTTTGAATCCATTAATTATTTCGAAAAAAATAGATATCAAACCCTCCAAGGAATTTCAACCGTTCATCCGTGCACTTTACTGAATGAAACATATAAGAAAACAGGAAGCGATACTTTTTCAGCTCTTGACTTCGCTCAAACTGCCCGAACTGGAATAGAGCAATGGATTCCGCTACTCTTCGACTTAAATAACAAAGGATATATTCACTACGAGCCTGAAACCCGAATGATTACGGTGCAGCCCAAGTTATTGAATCACATTCAAAGCAATAAACTTCAAAAAGACTATGACATACTGCAATTTTCAAGTAGCGTGGAAAAAGGTTCAAATGCACAATTGAGCCTCTTAAGTATGGAATTGAAAATAGATGGGATTCGTAATATCTATCTCAGCGATTCTCAGAAAGTAGTAGTCTATCCTGACAAAGGACAAGTCATTCTAAAGAAAAACAGAGATTACTCATTTGACGGAGTTGTATATGCTGGCAATTTGCAATTGGTAGGTGCCAAATTTGATTTTAATTACGAACTCTTTGAATTAACCATGAATCAGGTTGACTCATGTGTAATCTACATCAATGATGAAAACGCCGTGGCTGATATTCAAGGGAACATTCCCAAGAAAAGAGTAAAAACCGTTCTTCGAAATTTGACCGGAACGGTACAAATAGACCACCCTTCAAATAAAAGCGGATACATTTCAAAAGACTATACCACGTTTCCAAAAATGAATTGCACACGGAAATCAGATGTTTTTTGGGACAAAAAAACAATTCAAAACGGAGCTTATACCAAAGATGAATTTGCATACACTCTAAACCCATTTGATTTAGATTCATTAGATAATTTCACTAAAAACAATTTGGTCTTTGAAGGAGTATTGGAATCGAATGGCATGCTTCCCGAATTGAATGAGCCTTTGGTGTTGATGGAAGACAACAGCCTGGGCTTCCACTTACCACTCAAAGAAGAAGGCATTAAGGCTTATAACAATAAAGTACATTTAACGGGCGATTTAACATTGAACCACTCTGGCATGAAGAGCAAAGGAGATTTGAACTACTTAACCACTCATGCCAAATCAGAAGATTTCACGTTAACCCCCCGGTTATTGTTTGGGCTCACTTCTGAATACAAAAACGATTTCAATGAGAAAGCTAATGTTGCAGACTATACAGCTGCTAAAGTAGATCTGATGTATGCCGAGAAAGATGAAGCACTCACTGTTTCAACCAAAACCGAACACATCATCGGATTTAAAAACGAAGCCGAGATAATTGGGTCAACCACACTCACACCGAAAGGAATGATGGGCAAAGGCGAAATTCAGCTTGTTGGTGCATCAGTTTCCTCAAATAAATTCTCTTTAAAGTCAAGAATCATTCTTGCTGACACCTCCGCTTTCAATATTAAAAATGCGGACAATTCAAATGCACTTGCATTAAGAACAGATAATGTATCCGCGAATATTGATTTCGACAAAAGAAAAGGAAATTTCAAATCCAATAACGGCGAAACGAAGATTGAATTCCCTGCCAATGAATACATCTGTTTTATGGATCAATTTACTTGGTTTATGGACAAGTCTGAAATGGAGCTTTCCTCGAACAGAAAGGCCAATACCGATTTGGTCATTGATACCGATCAAGAAAAGAGAAAGTCAAATTTCTTTAGTATTAAAGAAGGGCAAGATAGCTTGAACTTTTTATCTCCATATGCCAAATACGACTTGAAAGCCAGTCAAATCACATGCAATAAGGTAGATTACATAATCGTAGCGGATTCTAAAGTTCAACCTGATAGTAATTATGTTGTTATAGAAAAAAACGCTAATATGCGTGAATTGAATAGAGCCCAAGTCATTAGCAACTTCGTTACTCAATACCACAAGATTTTCAATGCTAAAGTGAAGATTAATGGTAGAAAAGATTACCAAGGATCAGGAGACATTGCATATAAAGATGAAAACAAATTGGAGCAAGTTATTCACGTTACATATTTCGGATTAGATTCTACATACCAAACCATGGCTATGGGTGAGATTGGGGAAAATCAAGAGTTTTGGTTATCTCCAGCTTTTGAATTCAAAGGAAAATTTGAAGTTTATGCAAGCAATCCAAATTACATGTTCAACGGAGGTGTTCGTGTATTGCACAATTGCGAAAGCATGGACAGAACATTCATGGCATTCAAGAGCATCATTGACCCCAATGAAATTTTCATTCCAGTCACAGCAAATATCAAAGATGTGAATGACTCTCCACTGGGTTTAGGTGTTATTGTGCGAGATGAATCACCTATGAATATTTATCCAGGCTTTATGAGTAATAAATCGAACGCAAAAGACCAAGGACTTATCGAGTCGAACGGATTCTTATTTTACGACAAAGCACGAAAAACCTATTTTGTTGGTTCAAAAGAAAAGATTCGTCAGCCTAAACTCAACGGACAGCTCATCGGTTTAAATACAACTACGTGTGAATTAACCGGAGATGGCAAAATGGACTTCAATGTAGACTTTGGATTAATGACTATGACGTCTGTTGGAAATGTAAAGTTTAACACGAAAGATTCCACGCTAAGTGCGAAAAGCGTAACACTTTTAAATTTCCCATTTAATGATGACATTCAAAAACACATCGCAGATAAAATGATTCAAAGTGACAACCTCACTCCAATAGACATATCTAAAACACTCTTTGAAAAAAGTTTAGTTGAATTCCTTGGGGTAGAAAAATCAGATAAGATTATTACGGATATGGCCTTAGACGGAGCCATTAAAAAATTCCCAGAAGAACTTCAATCAACTCTCTTTTTCACTGATTTAAATTGGCAATGGAATGCTGAAAATGAAACCTTCATTGCCATGGGTAATATTGGAGTTGGCGGTATGGGAAAGAAACAAATATTCAAATACGTTAAAGGCCTGATTGAGATACAAAAAAGAAAAACTGGCGATGTTCTAACTGTGTATCTTGAATTGAGTGGTGCGGATTATTACATGTTTGAATATAAAAGCACAATTATGACATTGAATACCCAAGACAATGCGATAGTTGAAATTTTCGCGAAGTTGAAAGATACGGATCGAACGTTTGAAGAAAATAAAAAGCGATTTACGTTCAATTATGTCGGAGCAACAACTGCAAAAACCAAGAAAGACAAGTTTTTACAGAAGTACCCCGAGTTTGAAAACAACTAAATTGTTGTGGTCTTACAGACCAAAAATGGTTTTCCCTGGATAGTAAGCCATTTTACCAAGCTCTTCTTCTATGCGAAGCAACTGGTTGTATTTTGCAATCCGATCAGAACGTGAAGCACTTCCCGTTTTAATTTGACCTGTATTCAATGCTACCGCAAGATCTGCGATGGTAGTATCTTCGGTCTCACCAGATCTATGTGACATAACGCTTGTATAACTTGCGCGATGCGCCATGTCTACCGCATCAATAGTTTCTGTTAACGTTCCAATTTGATTCACCTTAACCAAAATGGAATTGGCAATTCCTTCCTGAATACCTCTTGACAATCTTTCAACGTTTGTAACAAATAAATCATCACCAACCAATTGAATATTTCCACCTAAATTTTCAGTCATTAACTTCCAACCGTCCCAATCATCTTCTGAACATCCATCTTCAATAGACACAATTGGATAACGCTTACACCAATCGGCCCAATAATCTACCATTTGAGCGCTAGTTAATTGCTCTCCTGTGCTCTCTAAATGATATAATTTGGTTTCAGGGTTATAAAATTCTGTTGATGCACAATCCAAACCAAGAACAATGTCTTCACCTGGTCGATATCCTGCAGATTCAATGGCCTGCATAATGGTTACAAGTGCCTCTTCGTTCGACGCGAAATTTGGAGCAAATCCACCCTCATCACCAACGTTGGTGCTATGTCCTTGTTTACTTAAAACCTTCTTTAAATGATGGAAAACCTCAGCTCCCATGCGCAATGCCTCACTGAAAGTAGGCGCTCCAACAGGAAGAATCATAAATTCTTGAACGTCAACTTTATTATCTGCATGAGCTCCACCATTCACAATATTCATTAAAGGCACAGGCAACGTATTGGCACTAACTCCGCCAATGTATCTATACAATGACATACCTGCAGTTTCAGCAGCCGCTCTCGAGACAGCTAGGGACACTCCCAAAATGGCATTCGCTCCAAGTATACTTTTGTTATCTGTTCCATCTATGCCACACATGGCTCTGTCAATGAGGTTTTGTTCAAAGACATTCGCACCTTCCAATTCTTTTCTTAGAATTTCATTCACATTCTGTACTGCACGCATTACACCTTTTCCAAGGTATTGACTTGTATCTCCGTCTCGCAATTCCACAGCTTCATGCATACCCGTGCTTGCGCCAGAAGGAACAGCAGCTCTTCCCATGGTGCCTTGGTCAGTGTATACTTCTACCTCAACGGTTGGATTACCACGAGAATCTAAAATTTGTCTTGCGTGAATGTGTGCAATTGTTGCCATAATGAAATAATTTTCGACAAAGATAATACAACAAATGAAATACTTAGTGTACTTTATACACTATCTAAATTTTGTCCTTGGAAAAAGGGGCTGCTTCACTACCGGTTTATCGGCATCGAAATTAGATTTCTTCGGCTTTTTCTCCACTGGAGGATCTTTCTTAACTGCCTTTTTCTCGTTTGAGGAGTTCTCAAGTAACTGAAGTAAAACATCCAATTCATATTCTGTCAACTCCCTAAATTCACCTAACGGAATACCCTTGACTTGAATGTGCATGATTCGGGTTCGTTCCAACTTCACAACTTGAAAACCAAAATGCTCACACATTCTTCGAATCTGTCTATTCAATCCTTGAGTGAGTACAATTCGAAATGACATGGGGCCTTCTTGCTCTACTTTGCATTTTTTCGTCACTTGTCCTAAAATGGGAACCCCTGAACGCATACCCTTCAAAAAAGCTTCCGAAACTTGATGATCAACCGTTACTAGATATTCCTTTTCATGATTATTGCCAGCTCGCAGAATTTTGTTTACCAAATCACCATCATTGGTCATAAGTATTAATCCTTGCGAATCTTTATCAAGCCTTCCTATTGGAAAAATACGCTCTGAATAATTAACGTAACTGACTATGTTGTCGCGCTCTGCCTCATCAGTGGTTGAAACAACTCCTTCGGGCTTATTCACCGCAAGTACAATGCGCTTAGAACTCTTCTCAGTAGCAGTAATGGG
>CAYSEX010000041.1:0-19400 GCA_964430305.1 uncultured Chryseobacterium sp. | reverse complement strand
TCTACCTGCGTATCGCAGTTATCATCGATTGCGTTACACACTTCTGCAGCTGTTGGGTTAACCCCAGCGTTTGTGTCATCACAATCTGTGCTATTTGCAACATAGCCATAGGGTTGCGTACAATAGCTCAAAGGTGCAATTGCAGAACCAAATCCGTCTGCATCTGCGTCGGCATACCACATAGAAGGCGTACAAGGTGCAAATGCCACCGAGCGATACGCTTTGTTGTCAGTTGCGGTAGTATAAGTTGCTATAGTATTCAGCGTTGCATTCGCACCAGTATCGTCAAACCATACCACTGAAGTAGTTGTTGAAGTACCTGTAACCGCGTATACTCTTGGATTTACGCCGGCATAGAAGTCAACCACTACTGAACGTGCACCAGAAGATGCTCCAACAGAAACAGCATGGTCTAAAGTCCAAATACCGTTTGTAAGAATCCATTTTTGAATACCAACACCATTGGTATTATCTGCGATATAACAAATGGTTTGGTCATTGTTGAAATAGAAACCATAAGGGTCTCCTCCTGCACCAACGCTAATTTCATTTGTTGCTGTCACGGTGGTGGTTGGAAGGCCCGTGCCCACTTTATAAATTCCTTTTAAAGCACCTCCTGTTGTTGATGCGGTGGCATAATAAAGCTGGTTACCAAAAATATTTATCGCTCTTAAATTGGTAATATTCGAAGAAACGATTGAAAATGAGGAGCCATTGTAGTATTGTACACCCTGAGTTGACCCTGTTGTCCAATAGTTTGTTCCATCAGTGCACGCACTTCGGAAGTTACCTGCTGTAGGGGAAGAATAGATGGTTCCAGCTGCTACACGATTGAAGCTGTTATAACCTATTCCTTGAGTTCCAATGACACGCGGAGCTGCAGAACCCGTGAGGTTGGCCTGTAATGTTGACGCATCGTATCCCGGAATTATCAATTTAGACTTATCAGGTGATAGTGTAATCATGTTCTCTAAAGTAGAGTTACCCACCATCACTTGTCTGTTGGCTCCAGTGGTTGGAAGTGCAAGAGTAGCTGCAACTCCTGAAGTTGACATTTCCTCTAGGAAGATAGCCGTGCCTCCGGTTCCAAGGGCTGCCGAACCAGCACCTGTTCGAAGTGCAACAATGTTACCGGCTGTGTAGTTTCCGTAGGTACACATTGTGTTGTCTGGGCAGGTTGTTGCTGCGTTGTAGTTTGATGCATTGACATCTGTACAACCGACTACCGCTCCTTCGTCTGTAGCTCCATTGCAGTTATCATCTACAAGGTTACATAGAATCTCAGTTACCCCTGCATTTACTGCTGCATTTGAATCGTTGCAATCTCCTGAGATTCCGACAACTGCTGTATACGTTACTCCTGGTGAACTACATGCGCTTGTTGACGAAACATAATATCCATCTGCATCTGCATCGAGATACCATGAGGTTGGGTAAGTACATGACGCATCATCTATAGTTGCTAAAGCATCATAGTTACAAGCGGTTACATCCATACAACCGTAATCTGCACAAATGCTATTAACGATAGTATTGGTATTGTTATCAACTGCAAAATAACCGGTGTTGGCTTCAGTTGCGACCAAAACAAAGTTGTAGTCTGTTGCTCCTGATGCTCCGTTCAGGTTAATTGAAATTGATCCAGAGTTGCCGGTGATATTTGAGGCTGTACCGACGAGATCACCTGATGTGTATGTTGTACCGTTCGCTGCAACTAAATACGCGTTGACAGTGTATGACTGCGTGAAATTAGTGGTTGCAAAGTTCAAAGTTCCTGAAAAAGTAGGACAAAAATCTGAGGTGCTTGAAGTTAAGTTGATGGTTGGACAGTTCTCATCAATGAGACCGTCGCAGTCATTGTCTATTCCATCGTTGCACACTTCAGCGGGACATGGGGTACCAGCGATAGTGAAATTGTCTACACGATTTGTACCTCCAGCAGCGACAGTGGCATTACCAACGCTCACAATAGAGGTATTCACCAAACGAAATTTCACATTGGCCTGGCCATTCAATGCGGTGATTGAAGAAAGGTCAAACTGTTTAGTAGAAATTGGCTTAGTAAAAGCTGCAGCCCATGAATCGTTGGTCACGGTGTAAGTGTATCCTGTTGTAATGAAGTTAGTACCATCTACACTGTAGAACAACTCGAAATCTTTTGGCCCTGTATTACTGCCCATTTGATCCCAAACAGCAAACAATTGACTGAAGCCGAGGGTACTCATTTCAAATTCATAATAACCGTTGACATTCCATGTATTTGAATTCAATGATAGGACAGAACCGTTACCGGTCACGGAGCTCCATGTGGTAGAGGCTGAGTGGCTTCCGCGAACTGCACTTCCTGTGGCATTCGCTCCGAGGTTGGCAGATGATCCAGCATAGTTTAATCCTACACTGATTGTTGTTCCTGAAGGTGAAGGAAGTGCATTAAAATCCCATTTCGCAACGCCGTTTCTAACGATTAACGTAGCAGTGGCTGAACCTGATAAAGTATTGGCATCGCCAGGATTTGTAGCAGTAATATCTGCTGAACCTGCACCCACAATAGTAAGTACATTGCCTGCAATGGTTGCAACACTATTGTCAGAAGAAGAGTAGCTCATGTTTAGTGGAGTAAACGTTGAGCTTGCTGATAATGTTAAAGGACCTTCACCAACTACAGTGTGGGGTAATGTGAAAGAAACAATTTGTGATGCTGGAAGTATATTTCCCGTAAGACCTGTTGGATTGACCAGTGTGTAGTTATTCGAATTGGTTCCACTAACTGTACAAATAGCTGTAACCGCGATTCCGTTCGCGACATTAGGATCGGCGAAAATTCCCGTTCCAACTAAAGCTACAACATCTGAACCTACCACCCCAACTAAATCACCTGTAATGGTTGCCACTGTATTGCCGTTGTATATTTTGTCTGTTACAGCAGCATTTGCTAACGTTAACATAGCTGGATCAACTACTACAGTTTGTTGAACATCATTTGCTGGATTATATGTTACACCGTCACCAGGCTGTGAAGCTGTGATTATGACTGTACCTGCACCAACTATGAAAAGCGTGTTTCCAGACACTGTTGCCACGTTGGTGTTGGAAGATGCATAAGCAACCGTTAAACCTGATGTTGAAGTACCGTTCAACGTAATTGGAGAAATGCCATAAGTCACAGGGCTTGACAGTGTGAATGAAATGGTTTGCGATTGCAGTGTTGCAACATCTACCGTATTGGTAGCATCTAAAGGAACAAGAATATCTGCCAAGCCAGTTGTACTCACAGTAATGTTTCCGGTATATGTTCCAATTGGAGCTGATTGATTGATTCGCACATAGATGATTTGACCCGTAAGAGTGCCACCTGTGGTTGGAACAGAAATGGAAGCGCTGTAATTTGCTCCATCTGAAGAAACTTCAAAATTGGATGGCGCAGCAACTGTAACGTTACCGATGATATTTGTTCCATCTAACTGAAAAGCTGTAGGTGCTGAAGGTGTACCTTGATTGGTGTATAGAGATGTTAGAGTCCCTGATGCCGTTAAAGTAGGATTCACGAAAGTTCCACGAAGGGTTACGTCATCTATTCTTGTTGATGTTGTTGTTCCCGTCTTTACAAAACGAATCTTCAGATTACTAATTTGAGCACCTGCAGGTATAGATACACCCGTTACCGTATACCATCCTGTTCCTGCAGTTGCAAGTTGAGTAAATGAAAAAGGAACATTCACCCAAGCCGTTCCATTCCAATAGTCCAATTGAAGGGCCGGTAACGCTGTTGTAGACTCCTTGCGATATGCAAAATCAATGGTCATGTTGGTATAGTTAGCCGCATTGATGCCGTTGATACCAATACCTCTTTCAGTTGCGGAAGTGAAGAATACGTTTGCATTTCCAGATGCACCGGTATAACCAGTTGAAGCACTGGAATTGCGAATGTCTGCAGCGTTGGCCGCTCCACCTTGGTCGAAGGTTAATCCAACTCCGTTGGTCCATCCGGTGTGTGCACTAATGAGTGTGTTTGCAGCAACAGTACCAAATGTTTCATTGAAGATGGTTGTTTGCGCAGTTGCGTTAAGGGTGGCCAGCAAGATTACGAGCACGACCGCTAGCTTTGATAACAAAGATTTCATTTATTTAGGTTTTAGCAATGCAAAAATACTTGGAATGAGTCAAAACACTCATTTCCAATGTTAACAATATTTGAACGATTTGTCAACTACAAAACTGACATGGCTGAAGTCAATTTGGTAATCTGCTCACCCAATACCCTCAACTTATCTGCCTCATCCTGGGCCTCACTTTCTGCGTCTTTTTTCTTTTTCTCCAGTTCCGAACGCGTCTTTTCCGCTTCACGAACTTTGTCTTGCGCTTTATCTTCTTGATTCTTAAACTCTCTCACCTTATCTTTTTGACTATTCACTTTGTCTTTGGCACTTCGCTTTTTCAACTCCAATTTCTCGATGTTTTTTTGCAAATCAGTCAACTCATCATTGATTTTTGCTTCCTCCTTGATTGCCTTTTTCATTTTCCTTCCCTCGCCATCGCCATTTGCTATCAATTCTGCCTTACGTTCATTTACTTCACGCAACAGCTTTTCATTCTCTTCTTTTTCCTTCTCTACCGGCTTTATTTCGTCTTCAATACCTTGAACCACTTTTTCCAATTCACTTAAAACAGCCTCTTGTTCCTGACGTTTTTTTTCCTGCTCCTTGACCTCTTGATTTTTTTGATCAATCGTTTTTTGAGCATCCAAAATTTTCGCGTTTTGCTTGTCAATAGACTCTTTCAACTTGGTTAAGGCTCCATTGGATAAACTGTAGTCTTTTTGAACTTTATCCAACAATTCTTCATAGCGATCCTTCAAATATGCGGTATAGAGTGACTGTATCTCTGACTTCAGTTTCACCCAAGGTTCTTCAGTAAGAGCGAATACCTTTTTGTCTTGATCTAACCTTAACTGAATAAGTAGTAATTCCTTTCCACTTTCCTTTTTTGTATCAAATAAAAACTGAACTTTCTCTGAAGAAATGGAATTGAATATAAGCGGGTCACTTGCCCAACCCGTTTTGGTTCTTGACATGCTCAATCCCTTGGTGTCTTTCCAGGCGTTCTTTACATATTTCAAGAACCAATCGGCATCATCCACAACAGTGATTTCAAGTGCAGGTTGGTTGTCTAGCGAAGCATCGCGTGAAATATACTTTTGCGGTACAAGAAAAACTTCTTCAGAAGTGCGCAATTGGGTAATTCCAACTAAAAATAAACAGCTAAAAAAAACAGTAATTACATATTTCATTTTAGATTCTTTTTCATTACAAAATCATTCATCCAATACCCACCACCTATATCAAAATCTTTTTCCTCTTCTACTTCAAATCCCTGATTCAAGTAAAAAGCTACATTGGGATTATTTCGGTTTACCGTAAGACGTATACAATCTGAATTGTTGTCTCTTGCAGCCCATTCAACTTGCATTATCATTTGCTTTCCAATTCCTTTTCCATGCAATTCCGGGTGAAGATATAACTTATGTAAGAATGTCTCATGCTCTTTCATCTCAAAAGCCAAAAACCCGCAATCTTTATCATTCTCAATCACCAATAAGAATATGACTCCTTGCAGGGCATCATGCTTCAGCTTTTCCAATGAATACATCCAACTTAGCATGTATTCTATTTGGTCTTGTGAAATCATGTCGCTGTATACCAAAGGCCAAATCTCATGCGCCAAACTTTGAATACAAGCTAAATCTGCTATTTCGGCCTTGCGAATTTCAATGTTCATCCGTGCATGGTTTCTGATTTCCCATACTTGAACATCAAATCAGCTTCGAATGCAAGAAATTCTTTCCATCGGGAATCAACATCTATATCTCCACCATATTTCTTCGCTAATTTGATGAATGTGGCATAGTGCTCTGCTTCACTCTCCATGAGACTGCGGTAAAAAACTTTAAGTCCCTCGTCATCTATTTTTTCAGATAACAATTTAAATCGCTCACACGAGCGTGCCTCAATCATAGCTGCAAAAAGCATTTGATTCACGAATTGCTCTTTTTTCCCACCGCCTGGTTTTAAAATAAATGAAGCCAAATCGGACACATATTCATCTTTACGTTCACGTCCAAGTTTCAATCCGCGTTTTAAAAGTTCTTGATGCACCATTCGAAAATGCTCCATTTCTTCAATGGAAATCCGTGTGCATTCCTCAACTAAATCGGGATACTCTGGAAATCGAACAATACAACTTATAGCGCTACTGGCTGCTTTCTGTTCGCAATAGGCGTGATCTGTTAAAATCTCTTCAATGTTCGATTGAACCAATTTCACCCACCGAGGGTCGGTAGGTAATTTTAATCCAAGCATTACTTTTTGAGTCGAAGAATCCATGATTCAAAAATAAGTTGTTTTTCGGTTTTACTGCATTGTTTCTCGTTACCTTCGACCTGAAATATGTCAAGAAAAAAAAAGAACAAATTTGGTAGCTTCAAGCGTGACTTGCGCAATGACATTTTGCAAGTACTTCAGGTATCTCCAAAAAAAGCTATTAATCACAAACAAATTGCGGCCTCACTTGGTATTAGTGACTCCGGGGTACGCACCCTCATTTTTGAAATACTCATTGAAGAAGTTGCAAACGGTCATGTTTTGGAAGTAGAGCGGGGTAAGTTTTTACCCGCTAAAGTTGATACTCAATCCATGGAAGGCGTAATTGATATTAGTCGTTATGGTAGAGGATATGTATCCATTCCGGGATTCGATGATGATATTGAAATTGAAAAAGGTCGTATTGGATTTGCCTTACAAGGTGATACAGTAGAAATAGAAGTTTTCAAAAGAGGTAGGAAGTTTTCTGGCCGAGTTATTCGTGTAGTTCAGCGTTGCCGTGAACGCTATGTGGGCACCATTCAACTGTATAAAGAGCATGCATTTTTCCTTCCGTCAGATAAAAAAATTCATGTCGATTTCTTCATTCCGAAACACGATTTGAACGGCGCGCATCAAGATGATAAGGTGGTTGTTGAAATTGTGAAGTGGGAAAATCCGGAACACAAGCCTTTTGCGAAAGTCATTGAAGTGCTTGGACAACCGGGAAGCCATCAGGTAGAAATGAACGCTATTATTTATGAATATGACCTACCCACTGCCTTTCCTGAAGCCGTTCATTTAGAATCGGAAGCCATATCAACAGCCATTTCCGAGGAAGAAATCGCAAAACGAAAAGATTTCCGAAAAACAACAACGTTTACTATTGACCCATACGACGCTAAAGATTTTGACGATGCCTTGTCATTTGAAAAATTAGAGAACGGGAATCTCAACATTGGCGTTCATATTGCCGATGTAAGCCACTACGTGCAGCCGAATACGTTACTTGAAAAAGAAGCTTTGAAAAGAGCTACCAGTGTTTATTTGGTTGACAGAACCATTCCCATGCTGCCTGAAAAGCTCTCAAATGAATTGTGCTCCCTGCGTCCGAATGAAGACAAATTATGCTTTTCCGCTGTCTTCGAAATGAATAGTCAAGGTGAAGTCATTCACAAGTGGTTTGGCCGAACAATCATACATTCAGATCACCGATTCACGTACGAAGAAGCACAAGAAATCATTGAAGGAAAACCGGGACCCTTTGAAGATGAGATTCGAACCTTGAATGAAATAGCGAAAAAATTAAGGGCAAAACGATTTAGAAAAGGAAGTATTGATTTTGATTCTGACGAGGTGAAATTCAAGCTTGATGAAACCGGTAAACCAACGGGGGTATTCATTAAAAAGATGAAAGATTCCAATCAGCTCATTGAAGACTTCATGCTTTTGGCCAACCGTGAGGTGGCAGCTTACATTGGAAAAAAAACAGGAGAAATACAGCGTCCATTCGTTTATCGAATTCATGACACTCCAAGTCCAGAAAAAATAAATCAACTTCGGACCTTCATCGGACACCTTGGTTATAAACTTCCTAAAGCGCGCGAGATTGATCATCAAAACACCATTAAAGCGTTACTTGACCAAGTGAAAGATCAACCGGAAGAGTCAAGTGTACGTATCATGGCCATACGCGCTATGGCCAAAGCCGAATATAGCACGAACAACATTGGACATTTCGGTCTAGCCTTCGACTACTACACACACTTTACCTCTCCTATTCGGCGATATCCAGATGTTATGGTTCATCGCCTATTGCAGCATTATCTTGATCAAGGAAAACCCGTTAGCGAGGGTGAACTTGAACTCAAATGTAAACACTCTTCCATGCAAGAGAAAAAAGCTGCTGAAGCCGAGCGTGCGAGCATTCGATACAAGCAGGTTGAATATCTGTTAGCGCGAAAAGGAGAAACCTTCGAGGCCCGTGTATCTGGCATGAACAAATGGTCTTTATTTGCCGAAACTCTTGATACGAGATGTGAGGGTGCTATTCCAATTGAGAGTATTTCAGGAGACCGATTTGAATTTATTTCAGAGCAATATGTTTTAAGGGGAATGAGAAGAAGAGAAGAAATTCATCTTGGCGACCGAATACTTGTTCGGGTTAAAGATGGAAATTTAGAGGATCGCATGATTGTTTTCGAAAAAATTGAAGCATGATCTACAAAGATTACCCGTTTCAAGAATTGCTTCCGTTGTTAAATACAATACCCTGGTTTGATGCCCGGAGTGAAAACGAGTACATTCAGGGACACATTCCCGGAGCAAGTAATCTGCCCATTCTCAATAATGAACATCGCCATCTGGTTGGAATCTGTTACAAAGAAAAGGGGAAAGAAAAAGCAATAGAATTAGGTTTTGAATTGGCCACACCGCATTTTCCAATGTTAATTGAAAAGGCTAAAAAATATGGAAACAAAGCCGTTGTCTATTGTTGGCGAGGTGGACTTCGAAGTCAATTTCTTTCAGAACTGCTTGCCAAAAATGGAATCACAGTATTTCGAATAACGGGGGGATACAAAACATATAGAAACTGGTGTATTGATTACTTTCATTCTGAAAACCGAATGATCATTCTATCGGGAAAAACTGGGGCAAATAAGACTAAATGGATTGAAGCACTCATGGAAAACGGTGAACCCACCATTCATCTTGAAAAGCTTGCCAATCACAAAGGAAGCACCTATGGTGGCATAGGTCAACCACCACAGCCCACTCAGGAACAATTCGAGAATGATTTGGGATTGGCACTTCATAGAACAAATGGAGAGAGATTTTGGATAGAAAATGAAAGTAGATTCATTGGAAAGGTTCGAATTCCAGATGCCTTATTCAATCAATTTCCCTCTCAGCCTCACATTCAAATTGAACTTGAATTAGAAAAACGAGTAAATGTTATTTTGAACCAATACGCCAACTTGCCATTGGATGAGTTGATTGATCGAACGCAGGCTATTGCCAAACGCATGGGATACGAGCAAAATCAACAAGCTATCGCATTTTTAATGAATGGCAACAAAAGTGAGTGGATAAGATGTTTGCTAGAGTATTATGATAAAACATATTTACATAGCAAAATGAGGTCTAACATAACAGGTAAAATTCATACACTGAATATCACAGAATCGATTCAAGTACATGACTTTATTTCATTGAAAAAACAAATTGAATATGAATCTAACTGATTACAGCCGCGCCTCTGGATGTGGGTGTAAAATTGCACCTTCTGATTTACAAGAAATACTTCAAGATTGTGGTTTCGATCACTCCAATCCTTTGCTACTGGTGGGAAGTGGAAGCAATGACGACGCCGCTGTTTACGACCTAGGGAATGACCATGCATTGATATTTACAACCGATTTTTTCATGCCCATGGTCAATGACCCTTTTGAATTTGGAAAAATTGCAGCTGCGAATGCTCTCTCTGATGTTTATGCTATGGGAGGCAAACCTTTTCTGGCACTTGCTATCCTTGGTTGGCCCGTTGAACAGTTGCCCAAATCAGTCGCCGCGGAAGTAATGAAAGGGGCTGAATTTGTTTGCAAAGAAGCCAATGTAACCATTGGTGGCGGTCATTCCGTGAATAGCAAAGAACCTTTCTTCGGCCTGGCTGTAAACGGAATGGTTGATAAATCGAATATTAAAAAGAACAACATACTCTCAGAAGGACTTCAACTTGGTCTAACTAAACCCTTGGGGTTCGGCATTGGAACTTCTATGCTGCGTAGAGGCTTGCTTGAAGATGCTGAGATTCTTGAACTTCAAAATTGGATGTCGAAATTAAATTCACAAGGGTATGCATTAGGAGAACTTGCTGCAGTTAAAAGCATGACTGATATCACAGGTTTTGGTATTCTAGGTCATTTGTTGGAAATGGCCACATCATTTGAAGGAAGTATATTCTTAGACTATAAATCCATTCCCATTCTTAATTCAGCAAGAAGAGGTGCAAGTCAATTTGTATTTCCTGATAATACCACCAAGAACTTCAATTTCGTGAAAGAGGACTGTTCACCACTTAATGGAGAGCAAATGCTTACGTTATGTGATCCACAGACGAGTGGCGGTCTGCTTTTCAGTTACGAAAAACAAAGCAAAAACGAAATAGAAAAAATTTTAGGAACAGAGGGAGTGTCTTGGCATACCATTGGAGAAACCCGAGCATATTCTGAAAAAAAGCTTCATGTCTATTGATCCCAATGGAATTGTAGAATTGAAACTCTTGTTCAACAAAAATTCAGTCTAAATTTGTAAAAAATTACATCTATGTATCCAGCAGAATTAGTAGCACCTATGCGTGCAGAGTTGACACAACTTGGCTTCAATGAGGCCACCTCTATAGACCAAGTAGATTCATTGGTAAATCAGTCAGGAACTGTATTGGTTGTATTGAATTCCGTATGCGGATGTGCGGCGGGCAGCATGCGTCCGGGAGTTCGCAAAGCGCTAGAAACAGCACAAAAAAAACCAAGTCATTTGGTAACGTGTTTCGCTGGTGTGGACAGAGAAGCTGTTGAACAAGCAAGAAAATACATGCTTCCCTACCCCCCATCTTCTCCAAGTATTGCACTTTTCAAAGATGGTCAGTTACAGCACATGGTAGAACGCCATCACATTGAAGGCCGCACTGCCGATATGATTGCCACACATCTAAATGCTATGTTTGAAGAGTTTTGTTAGGCGAAAATTTGACTAAATAATTCTTCAACTTTTGAAACTTCAACCACCTCAATATCAGAGGTGGTTTTTTGTTTGTGAAAAGCCGATATATAAATCTTTTCGAATCCCAATTTCGCTGCTTCCTGAATGCGTTGCTCTAGACGTGCAATGGGTCTAATCTCCCCACTTAAACCCACTTCGCCGCAAAAACACGTGTTTCTTGGAACCGCAATGTCTTCATTACTGGAGAGAATGGCTGTTATAACAGCCAAGTCTAAAGCAGGATCTTCAATTTTAATTCCGCCTGCAATGTTCAGGAATACGTCTTTCATTCCCAATCGAAATCCGCATCTTTTCTCCAAGACAGCCAGAAGCATATTCATTCGGCGTAAATCATATCCGGTCGTACTGCGTTGCGGTGTACCATAAACAGCAGTACTTACCAATGCCTGAATTTCCATAAGCATAGGTCTACCCCCTTCCATAGCAGCGGCAATGGCCGATCCACTCAATTGTGCCGTAGATGAATCAATAAGAATATCACTTGGGTTTTCAACGGCACGCAAACCTGCTCCCATCATTTCATAAATTCCCAATTCATTGGTGGATCCAAATCTGTTTTTATGGCTTCGAAGAATTCGATAAATGTGGTGACGGTCTCCTTCGAACTGCAAAACCACATCTACCATATGCTCGAGAACCTTTGGCCCAGCTAAACTTCCATCTTTGGTTATGTGACCTATTAGGAATACAGGTGTGTGTGTCTCTTTCGCGAATTTCATCAATTGTAACGTGCATTCCCTCACTTGAGAAACGCTTCCGGGTGCACTTTCAATATGCTCGCTTTGTAGGGTTTGTATGGAATCAATGATGGCAACTTGAGGTCGCATGGCTTCGAGTTGACCAATGATTTGTTCGCATGAAGTTTCCATAAGAACATGGCATCTTGGATTATCATAGTTCAACCTCTTAGCGCGCATTTGAATTTGTTCTTCACTTTCCTCGCCACTTACATATAAAACAGAAAAATTCAATTGCATCAAAGCCAATTGTAAAAGCAGAGTTGATTTTCCTATTCCTGGTTCACCACCAAACAAGATTAATGATCCTGGAACAAGTCCACCGCCTAGTACACGATTTAATTCTAAATCCAACAGTGGAGCACGCTGACGATCTTCGATTTCTATTTCAGAGATGGTTTTGGGTGTTGCCTTTAATCGAATACTTGATTTCGTATCGGTAGACTTACCAACTACTTCTTCAACATACGAATTCCATTCCTGACAAGACGGACATTTACCTATCCACTTGGGGCTTTGCGCACCGCAGGATTGACAGAAAAATACAGATTTTGACTTCGCCATTTTTCAAATTTGCGAATAACATGCGTAACAAAATGAAATGTTTATAATTAACTATTCCGCAAAAAGTTGAATTTTACCTTTCGCTTGATGCGTAGCACCTTCTTTATCTTGATATTCAAGAAACCAGAAATAAGATCCTGGCTGTTGCAATTCGTTGTTCAACTTTCCATCCCAAACCGATGAATGAGTACTTTCAAAAACAACTTTACCTGTTGATGATGTAATTGTGAAATGACTCAGTGAAGTAACATTTTCAGCGTTTTCAAGTACATCAAAATAGTCATTCTTGCCATCAACACCTGGCGCAAATGCATTCACGGCGTTTAGCTGAGCTGGCTTGTAAACCTTTACTTTTTGTGCTTCGGACTTGCTCTCACCACTCACTTCGACAATTAAACTAATTTCGTATTCTCCTTCTTCTTCAAACTGTATTGCCACTGCCTGTTCAAATGACTCCATTCCATTGCTCACGCGCCAGTGGTATTTATCTGCCCCATCTTGCGCAGCGAAAAGAAAGTAACGCAATTCATTTTGGTTGGTAGGAACACAGGTGAAGTGCGATGTAAGTACCACGTCTTGATGAGTTGATTGAACAATGGTCTCACGATTCTCGACCACTTGTTGACTCTCAATATTTCGAGAATTGGAATGAATTAAGTCTTCCATCTCATCTGAAAGATGAAACTCCCTCTCCTGATATACAAACAAGCTATTTTCCAATTCGTTGGAATGAGTTTCAATTGATTCTTGGTTGCGAACTTGGTTGGAAAGGGCATTCCTCGTTGAATATTCAATTTCCTTGGTAAGGGTGTCAACTGTATTTGTTGAACTTCTATTCTCTTCCTGCTTCACTTCAGTCTTTTCTTGCGAAACGGGCATAGAAGAGGAATTATCATTTATTAAGAAGTAAGTGACTGCTGCGACTGAAGCTACTCCTACAACAACCGCTGCCAACTTTGAAAGCGCTGACCATCCTGCAGTATTTGATGCGGGCAGTTGTTTCGCGAGGTTATTCCACACATGATCGGCATTCACCTCATGGTGTTCAAACTTCGATTGAAGTAACTCTTCCAAATTCAACTTACTATTATCTTTCATCTATTCTTTTCAGCAACCAATTCTTGGCTTTCAAATATTGCGTTTTCGAAGTGCTTTCATTAATTCCCAGTTGATTGGAAATTTCTTTGTGACCAAACCCTTCAATAGCGAATAAATTAAACACCGTTCTGTAACCTGCAGGCATTTCTGAAATTATTTTTAATAAATCATCGGCCTGTAACTTCTCAAGCTGAGATTCCTGATTATCATGAACCGTGTAGGCCGTATCAATAGAAATCTCATTTTGTTTTTTAATTCTTGATTTCAATTGTGTGAGAGAGGTATTCACCACGACTCTTCTCATCCATCCACCCAAAGGACCGTCGCCCTTCCACTGATTCAAGCTTTTAAAAATTTTAATGAAACTCTCCTGAAGAACATCCTCCGCCTCTTCTCTACTGCCCATATAGCGCAGAGCTATAGCAAACAGTTTTCCCGAATAGAGTTTGAAAAGTTTCTCTTGGGCATTGGGTTTTCCCGCCATACACTCTTCAACCAATTCCTTTTCAGTCATAGTCACATCACATATATGATTTCAGACCTTGTGAAAAAGTTGCCTGAGGCATGCAGACTTATCTAAGAAGTGTTACTGTGCCTTCCAAAACTTCTAAGCGACGATCTGACAAATGTTCAACTTCAATTCGCCAAACAAACGAATCAGATTTTGGATAATACTCTCCACCTCTAATGTTTCCTATCCAAGCTTCCCCAGGATTATTGGTCTCAAACATAAGTGTTCCCCATCTATCATAGATTGTAAAATGGTAATTTTCTGGATTTGCACCATTAATAACGGGTAAGAACACATCATTTTTTCCATCATTATCAGGAGTGAATGCATTTGGTACCCATATCTGTAAAATAGATTCTATGAGAATTTCATAACAAATAGAATTCGAACACCCATGAATGTTGGTCGCTTCCAGGCAAACTGGATATACTGCTAAATCCACATCAGGGAATGTCCAAATGGGATTTTCCTCTGTGCTGGTTCCAAACGTTGCGAAAGACCACTCATAGGTGTCTCCACCCGTTGAAAGATTAGAAAATTGAACTTCTGTTTCAAGGACGTTTACTGGGTCAGGTGTCCATGCAAAATCAGCTACTGGATAATCCCAGACGTTAATTGGCGCAGCCAAGGTGGTTGAGCTTGAGCATCCATCTGGCGACATCACATAAAGCGATGGAATGTAAGATCCCACTTCATCATAAGTATATGTTTGAGGGCTACAATCAGCAATTGTGGTACCATCACCCATGGTCCAGATACAGTTGCCAATTAAATTCGGATCAGTTGTATTATTGAATTGGACTGTCACCGGATAGCACCCTTCTTGAGCACTTACAGTAAATGTTACATCTGGCACTTCAAAAACTGTAATTAACAGCGTATCAGACGCGGGTGCATTACATCCGTCATCAGCATAGACAAATACTCCAGTGGATACGGGTGGGCAAATGGTGTTAGCTAATCCATCAGGACCAAGAGTTGCACCGCCCACAGGTGTTCCTATTTCGTACCATTGAATGGTTAAGTTGTTGTTTCCTCCAGACACAGCAGCAGTCATATCCACGCATTCTCCTTCACATATTTCTTCTAGTAACGTTCCATTTTGAATTTGCAATGAAATGGCATCACTCATATCTAGCGAGACAGACTCAATCGTTCCAAGACAACCTAAACCATCAATAACTTGAGCATAGATTGTCACATCTTGATTAATGGTGTAGTTAAAAGGAGAACCTGTACCTAAAATACAAGCAGGAATATTGTTACAATCTGCCCAGGTTATTGTTAAGTTTGAATCCCCGCCCGAAGCAGTTGCGGTAAGCGGCACCAATTGACCAAAACAAAATAGATTCGGTTGAGCATCAACCGTGAGAACAATTTCTGCTGATTGCTCGGTAAGGACTAAGTTCAGACTATCAAAGACACATCCTTGCGCATCGGTAATTTGAACGTTGTATGAACCCGCACTGAGATTATTAAAAATACCTGTGCCCTGCTCACCTATTTCAATACCGGTCAATGCATTGAACGCATTGAATGATACAGCATCAACATCTTGAATTTCTATAGATCCGTTTGCATCTTGGAAACAAAGTGGTTGAGTTAGAATAACGTTATCAATTGGATTATCTGCTAGTTCAGTAATAACAATGGTATTGCTGAATGTACATCCGAGGTTGTCGGTTAAAGTGTAATCATATGTTGCAGGGCATAAATTTGCAAGCGAGAGACCAGACAATGTTGGGTCAGACCAAACTACTTGATAATTCGGCACACCACCGCTAGGCGTTAAATCTATTTCTCCCGTGCAAGTGGCATAACAAACCGTTGTCACATTGGTTTCATTAACGCTCAATTGATCTGCGGCATAAACGGTGTATGATCCCGTATTTACGCATCCAAGGGCATCAGTTCCAGTAACAACATAGGTAACAGAACCAACAGGAGATACGGAAATGACATCTACATTATCAACGGTAGTAATAGTGGGATCTGTTGTCCATTGATAATCTTGAGCACCTGTAGCGGTTAAATCTGTCGATTGGCCAAAGCAAATCGAGTCTTGCAGTGCAGTAATAGAAATGGTTGGAAGTGGATTTACAATTACTTCTGAGATAGCTGTTGTTACCGCGTCACAACCATTGCCTGAAAGTGCTACAGTGGCGTAATAATAAGTAGTACCATCGGGAGTATTACTTGGCGTTAAAGTATTCGAAACTTCTGTGAGCAATGTTCCACCAATGAGTGAGTTGGATGCATTTGAGAACCATTCAATGGTTGGAATTCCGAATCCATCTGCATAGGTGAACGATAAATCAGTAGACGCATCATTTACACAAAGCGTTTGTGTTGTTATTGGTTGTGTTACAATAATTGGATCTGCCACAAAAGTATTGGTACTCACAGTTGAAGTTACAGCATCGCAACCCAATCCATTCAAACTAGCAACAACGTAGTAGAAATAGTCACCAGGAGCATTGGATGTTGGTGGCGTGTAGGTTGCGTTTGTTTCACCTGCAATGGCCGTACCACCGGTGCTCTGAGCGTTGGTATTTGAATACCATTGATATGATATAACACCAGTACCATCAGTTATTGCTACTTCCAATTGGTTTGGATTTCCTCCAACGCACAAAGAATCTAAAGTCAAAGGTTCGGTGGAAATGACTGGATCTGCCACAACTACAATTTCAGAGGACGCGCTAGTTGTTGCATTGCAACTGAGACCGGACAAACTTATTGTTACATAATAGTACTGAGTGCCAATAGAGGCCCCACTTGGGGTATAAGAAATATTTGTTGCTCCCGGAATAAGAATGCCTCCTGCTGTTGTATTTGTTGAATTGGAATACCACTGATATGATGGTGTTCCGGTTCCATTGGAGTATGCAGCGGTCAATGCATTTGGAATTCCATCTAAACAAATGGTCTGAGTGGTAAGGGGTTGAGTTGAAATGGAAGGCTGAGGAACAACAATAACTTCTGAAGTTGCTGTAGTTGTTGAATTACAGCCCGAACCGCTGAAATTAACAAGGCAGTAATAATAGGTTGTACCCGTTGCTGATGCCGGTGGCACAAACGTAGCATTTGTTTCATTTGGTAATGCCAATCCACCGGAATTACTATTTACAACATTATTATACCATTGGTAGGTAGGGGTTCCTGTTCCATTCAAGGTTGAAAGCGTTAGTGCCGGAACATTTGCACCTAAGCAAACAGAGCTGGTTGTTATTGGTTGACTATTAATTGTTGGGTCATTAACAACGGATACCTGAGTAGTGCTTGAACTAACACTTCCACAACCCGCACCTGTTAGAGTTACCGTGGCATAATAAAAATAATTCCCTGCGGTATTCAATGCAGGCGGTGTATAAGTATCTGTTGTTGCTCCAACAATGGCCGCTCCGCCCGTATTCGAATTGGTTGAATTGGAATACCATTGATAGGTCGCTGTTCCGGATCCATTGGTATAGGCTATTGAAAAGGCATTAGGTGTTCCACCAACACAAATGGTTCCACCCGCAATGGGTTGGGTTGAAATCGTTGGAAGAGCGTTCACCGTGACTTGCGCTGCTGAACTTGTTATGGATCCGCAACCTGCTCCTGACAATGAAACTATACAATAATAATAAAATGTTCCAGCTGTATTTGTGGGTGGAGTGTATGCGGCATTGGTTGCTCCTACTATGGCAGTTCCTCCCACATTGGTTGCATTCACATTGGAATACCATTGATAGGATGGTGTTCCAGTTCCATTGGTATAGGCAACACTTAAATTGGTTGGAATTCCATTCAAACAAAGTGATTGTGATGCCAATGGTTGGGTTGAAATTGTGGGTGCAGTAACAACTGTTACTTGAGAAGCTGTTGTTGTAAGAGTTGAACAACCGAGTCCCGATTGGGTAATTACGCAATACACGTAGGCTGTTCCAACAACAGCAGTTATTGGATTCAGTGTGGCAGCACTACCTGATGGAATTCCACCTGTAGTTGAATTCGTTAAATTGGTAAACCACGAATAAGAAAAATTACCCGTTCCGCCAGTAAGAACAGGTGTCAAGGCAGTTGCAACTCCATTTTGACAAACGGTTTGTGATGCCAATGGCTGTGTGGTAATTGTTGGATCCGCAACAACCGTTACCTGAGCAACAGCAGTTGTAGCAGTTCCACAACCAGAGCCACTCAACGTTGCTATGCCATAATAGTAGTAGTTCCCTGCAGTATTAATTACCGGTGGTGCATAGGTAGCGGAAGTAGCGCCTGCTATACTTGTTCCACCCGTGGTAGAATTCGTTGTATTCGAGTACCATTGATAGGTAGCTGTTCCTGTTCCGTTGCTGTATGCAAGGGTTAAGTTCGAAGGGGCTCCTCCTACGCAAATCGTCTGAGTAGCCGTTGGTTGAGTAGTTACAGTAGGAAGAGCTACTGCAATTACAGCGGCAGTGTTCGATGTAATACTTGAACAACCTCCGCCTGTAAATGAGATTTGGCAATAGTAGTAAGTTGTGCCAGCCGAGGATGCAGTTGGTGTATAGTTCGCAATTGTTGCACCCGCAATTAGCACCCCACCGGTGTTTGAATTGGTTGTGTTAGAGTACCATTGATAAGACGGAATTCCAGTTCCATTCGTATAGGCAACAGAGAGCTGAGTGACGTTACCACCTGCACAAATTGTTTGAGTTGTTAAAGGTTGTGTTGAAACACTTGGACCCTGCGTTACAACAACAGTTGCCACGTTCGAAGTGGTAGTATTACACCCAGTTGCTGAAAGTGTTACAATACAATAATAATATTGAGTTCCAACCGTAGGTGTCAGCGGAGTGTATGAAGCATTCACAGCGCCAGTAATTAACGTACCACCTGCAGTTGTATTGGTTGTATTGGAATACCATTGATAACTTGCAGTACCCGATCCACCTGTATACACAACAGATAGAGCAGTAGCATTTGCGTTTTGACAAACGGTTTGAGTAGACAAAGGCTGTGTGCTTATTGTTGGATCGGCAACAACAGTTACCTGTGCCACTGCTGATGTGGCTGTGCCGCAACCGGTGCCGCTTAATGTGGCTATGCCATAGTAGTAGTAGTTCCCTGCTGTATTAATTACCGGTGGTACATAGGTAGCGGAAGTAGCGCCTGCTATGCTTGTTCCACCCGTGGTAGAATTCGTTGTATTCGAATACCATTGGTAAGTTGCTGTACCTGTTCCGTTGCTGTATGCAAGGGTTAGGTTCGAAGGGGATCCTCCTACGCAAATCGTCTGAGTGGCTGTCGGCTGGGTATTAATTGTTGGATCAGCAACAACAGTTACCTGTGCCACTGCTGATGTGGCTGTGCCGCAACCGGTGCCGC
>CAYSEX010000040.1:12583-20462 GCA_964430305.1 uncultured Chryseobacterium sp. | reverse complement strand
AGAAAGGTACTAAGAGACGCGATGAACTTGAAGCCGGATATGAACTATTTAAATCGGGTGTTCTGATTCAGCAAACAAGACAGCAATTAGGGATGACGCAAGAAGAACTGGCCATCAAAGTTGGAACTTCAAAATCTTATATTTCGAAAATAGAAAACAACCTCAAAGAAGCCAGAATTTCAACACTTCAAAAAATAGTTGAGCTAGGTTTCAATGCTCGGTTAGAGGTAAATATCCTTTTCTAATTCTTATCATTCACATATTCGTGACCACTCGGAGAAATAGACAGCAGAAGAAAGTGTGACTCCAACCACAATTATATCTCAGTGGAAGAACTATCTTTGAGGCATGAAAAAACATGTGATTCTTTTGACCGTGGTGATGTTGTTTACAACCAACACATTCGCTCAACTTCTGTATAAAATTGAAGGTAAGAACCTTACTTCGGTGAGTTACATCTACGGTACCATTCATGTCATGCCCAAAAAAGATTTCGAAATATCGAAATCCATTCAATCCTCTTTCAATGCGTGTCAAGTGCTAGCCATGGAAGTGGATTTAAACATGGACTTCAAAACGCAGTTGGAAGCAGCCCAGCAATCGTTCCTTCCTGAGGGAAAAACGATTGCCGATCTTGCAAGTGCCGACGATGTGCAAAAAGTAAAGCAATTCTGCATGGACAGCATGCATTGGAATGAATCGAAATACGCGAAAATGAGTCGACTCAAACCCTTCTTTCTATCATCTGTCATTCTTCAAGAACTCATTGGAAAATCAAAAAGCTTCGAGAAAGAATTTAACAAACTAGCCAAGAAAAAGAAAATGACCACCATTGGTCTTGAAACCCTTCAATTCCAAATGAATATGGTGAACACGGTTTCAAATGAAGAGCAAATGAAAATGTTGTTGCAAGGACTTTCTACCAACAACAGCGAATTCAATAAAATGCTCGATGCCTATTTACGTCAAGATCTCATAGGGCTTGGAAATCTCATGAACGATGCTGAACTTTCACCCGAATTCAATGAGAATTTGTTGTTACAAAGAAACCGAAATTGGATACCCATTATCTCTAAACTCATTTCAGAAAAACCAACTTTCATTGCTGTAGGTGCAGGTCATTTACCCGGCGAAAAAGGTGTGTTGAATCTGCTTCGCGAAGCCGGATATACTGTTACTCCGATTCAATAGATTCTAAACGTTTCGTTTATTCAAACCCTGTTTTACTCCCTTCTTTCTGAAGAAATAAAGTATAATGAGTGGGGAATAAATCAACTCTGCAAATAGCGCTATAAATAGGGTTAGACTCACCAACAACCCAATGTAATACGTGCCCAAGAACTGACTAAAAATAAGGGTTGTAAATCCCGCACTCAATATAAGCGTGGTTACAATCATGGCCTTCCCAGTTGTAAGGAAGGTTCTTTTCACTGCGTATTGAACACTCAAGCCTTCATTCAAAAAAGACTTCACTCTGGCCAAGAAATGAATGGTGTCGTCAACGGCAATACCAAACGCAATGTTGAATATAATACTTGTACTTACTTTCAACGGAATTCCGGTTAAACCCATAATGCCCGCAACCAAAAGCAACGGGAACAAATTCGGAATAATGGTTAATGGCACCATGCGCCATGACTTGTATACAATGCCCATGATGATGCCAATAACCAACACACTAATAAGTAGATCCCAAACTGTATTCTCAACCAATGACTTGTTATTCACATCTATTAAATGTGCAGTCCCCGTCAATTCGTAATTCATTAAATCTGGGCAATGTTGCTGCATGAAAGCATGCAGTTTTTCGTTTTCTTGTTCGAAGTGAACGCGCCCTACATCGCCCACTTTACCAGCAATGCGCAACATGTTGGTGGAATCATTGTAGGTTAATCGGGTAATTCCTTTCATCTCAGAGTTCGCCAACAAGCGTTGCGTTTCAGCTAACGCTTCTTTATCATTCGGAACTACATAAGACGAGGCCTCTCCGTAATTAAAAATTTTATTTGTTTCTCGAATTAAATTGGAATAACTGAATACATAACCCACGCCATACTTCTGAATTAAATATTGCGACAAAGTATCTAGTTGATGCATCACCTCAGGTTTAGCAATAGCGGAATCATTCGGAAGCTGAATGCCCATCTCAAAAGGTCTGCAGCCAGCAAAATGCTTCTCCATGAAATTGAATTCCTGTTTCAAAATGTGATCATCTTTCAAGTCTTCAAGCATTTTGTTGTCTACAACAATTTGCGAGGTGTAATATGCACCAACGGCAATTAAAATTCCGCCTGTAACCATAATGCGAAAACGATAGCGAAGAATCCATGAGAAAAACCGATGCAATTTCAGGGTCCAAAAATCTTCACTCACTGCAAAAGCTACCATGCGCTTGGGTTGTCCTAAAATGAGTATTGCCGGGAGAAGCGTGAAGGTTAATCCATAGGCCAATAAGACTCCCACAGCGGTGTACACTCCAAAATCTGAAATGGGTTGAATGTTTGAAAAGTACAAAGTAAAAAACCCAATGCTCGTAGTCAGTGCTGTTAGAAAAGTAGCTAGGCGAATGCTTTTAAAAGCATATTTAATGGCTGCTATCTTATCTCTTCCTGCTCGTATTTCTTGCAAATACTTTGTTAATACGTGAACACTATCGCTCATTCCAACTACGAATAAAATAGTAGGTAGAATGGTCAACATCAAATCCACATCTTTTCCCATGATGCGAATGAAGCCGAGGGTCCAAATAATTGCCAGCAAGACCACTAGCGTTGGAATGATAATACCCCAACCGCTGCGGAATGCGATAAAAAGAAATAAGATTGTTAAGACTAGGCTCAATGAAATGAAGAGTGCCAATTCACGCACCATGAGCTCTACGTACAATTTTTGGCCAAGGGCTCTACCAATGACGTGGGTTTTATGAAACTTGTATTTCGCAACTACGGCCTCAATTTCATCACTCAACTCATCACATTCCAGTTTACTCAGTTTTTGTGTATGCTTCATATTCACGGCCACAGACTTGCCATCTTCAGAAAAGAAAACTCCCACCATTCCAGGAGTATTCCAAATGGTTGCCGAATCTGATTTTAAATAAGCCGCGCTGTCAATAGACAACATCGGAGTCTGAAACATGCCTCCAAAAAAAGGATCGAAAGCCACTGAATACAATTGCGTTGGACCAATGGCCTCTTGCACATTTTTTAACGATTTGAGATCGTTGTTGAGTGAGTCTATTTTTTTCAAAAAATCCAGATCAAAAACAGACTTGTCATTTTCAATGGCTACAAAAAAGAAGTCGTTGTCTGTTTCAAACTGATCACGGAATTTGAAAAAATACGCCGTAGCAGGATCTTCCTTGGGAAAGAAATCTTCAAAATCATAACTTAATCGAAGACCAAGAGCAAGATAAATTGCCCCTGCGCTTAAAAGCATTAGGGCAAGTATGGTAAGAATAGAGCGCGATTTCACTGACATAGCAAGTAAACAAGGCTATTTCAGTATTGTTCTTAGGCGTTTCATTTCTTTTCCCAATAACTTAAGAGCCTCATCTTCCTTGCCTTCAAGCCAAAATTGAATGCAAGCCGCTGAATCTAGGTATTCTCTGCTGTTCACTTCCGAAGTGCATTCCCATTTCGGATTTAAATGCTTCAGCAGCTGATCTTCAAAACCCGAAAGAAAAACATGTAACGCATTTGCGTAATGCACCACTGCATCAGGCACATGAGTTTGAAACACTTGTGTTAAAAAGGAGGCAATGACCTTTTCATATTGTCTCATTTCCGCTAGGCCAATCTGATCCATGACAGCTGCGCATTCTGGTAATACAATTTGGGAAGAACCAAAAACGGCAACATAGTCATTGGCCAATTCTTGCATTCGAGCAAGTTGTTTTACACGAAGGGGACGAATATGCAAGCGATCTTTCCACTTTTTACGCTCTTCGAAAATCATTTCCTCCAACACTTCCAAAAGCTCATCTTTTGAATTTACCGTATATTTTTCGAAGACAGTTTGTGCCATGCGAACAAAGCTATAAAAGTTGGTGTTATTTTTGGGTATTGCGTTGCGCTTATGAAAACTACTCCATTATTCCTTTTCATTCTACTCCTGCCTTTTTTGGCATTGAGCCAAACCCATGAGATTAGCGGTACCACCACACTTGGCAACGGAACTTCCATTTATCTCTGGAAAACAGTGGGAAGAACGTTAAACCCAGTAGATACTTGTAAGGTTTCAAACGGCAGCTTTAAGCTTTCTGGAAAATATGCAGAAGGTCTCTATGCCATTGGAGTAGCGCCAAACAACATGCTTATTTTCTCTATGGATCACACCGAATTGAAAACTGTTTTGCAGGTTCAGGGTCCGAAATGGGATGTGAATACCACCTTCAAGGAAGGTGAGCGAAACAAAGACTGGTTGGAATACATGAAAAAAGAAGCTGATTACATCAAACAAAAACGTGAGTTAATGGTGAAGTCTAAAAAAGACAATGACACCAGCGCTACCCGAAAGCTCATGGAATTAGAGAAATCTTTTCTGACCTACCAAAACTCAAAAATCGCGAAAGATGCCAAATCTTTCACCTACCAAGTCATCTCTTGGAAGCAAGAGCCCTCAGAAGACAAAGCCCATTACTGGGACAATATTGATTTTAACGACACACGCATTCTTCATACAACTGTGCTCAATGATCGCATTCAAAATTTCATGCGAAAGTTTAGTAAAGGCAAGGAAAGTGGTTTCATTGATTGCATTGGCCTATTGTCTGAGAAATCGAGCGTTAATCATGACGTTTATGAATATGTTTTGAACGAAATGCTTACCGGATTCTACGAGAGTGGAATGGAGAACATTACGCTTTATCTGATGGATAATTTCATTAATGATGAATCTTGCGGAGATGAAAACTTCAGCAATGTGATCAAGAAAAATGCAGAAAGCATTTCGCGTTTAGCCATTGGCAATGTGCCACCAAACATCACCGGAACAACTTCAGAAGGCAAGGCATTTGACTTGAAAAAAACATGTGGTCAAAATAAATATGTTGTCTTAATGTTCTGGAGCTCTTGGTGCACCCATTGCAAAGACGAGGCACCAAAAGTGAAACAAGCATACGAAGGATCGAAAAACAAAGGTGTACTGTTCATTGGATACAGTGTTGATACAGATCAAAATTCATGGAAAACCGCTCTAACTGATCGGGCTTTTACTTTTCCTAATTTATGTGGTGGAAAAGGATGGGAAAGCGCCGGAGCCAAAGATTATCGGGTAACCAAAACACCTTGCTTCTTTATTTTAGACAAAAACATGCGCATTGTAGCTAAACCAAAAAGCACGGCAGAAATTGAAACGTTTTTGAAAATCAATTCAAAATAATCCCCGCTCTGATTCAACCATAAGCTTGTCTTGAAAGCCAACCAAATAAACTTTTTCCTGAGCACGAGTTAAAGCGGTATAGAACCATCTGTTAAGCTCAAGTCCTGCCATTTCATCTGTTAAATACCCTTGATCAATAAACACACACGGCCATTGGCCACCCTGAGCTTTATGACATGTAATGGCATAAGCAAACTTCATGTGCAAGGCATTGTAATACGGATCTTTTTGCAATAATCTTCTCAAGTGTCCAAGCGAAACCGCATCTGGATAATCTTGCGAACAAATTTCAAAGAGCTTTTTACTGAGGTTCTTCGCTAATTGGGCAGACTCTTCCATGATGGTATTGCAAAGCATAATGACTTCCATTTCAGGCAGCTCCGGGTAATCTTCAAATACCACGTCGGCTTTACAGAATCGGAAAGGCCCTCGATCTTCAAATTTCTTTATTCTTCTTACTCTTAAAATATCTCCATTTGCAATGAAACCCACTTCGTTTTTTTCTAACTGCTCAAGCCAATAGTAATTGTTCTTAATAACCATGAGACGATCATTGCTATTGATTTCTTCCTCATGCCAAAGAATACGATTGCGAATTTGTTGATTGAACAAATTCGCACGTTTGTTTGATCGTGTAATGACCACCATATCTTCCACTCCGTATCTATTGAGTGCATCTTCTATTAAGGGCTGCATGTCAGACATTACTCGCTCAACATCTGTATATGTTTCCGTTGAAAATTGAGGTAAGCCTTCGCCGCCTGAAACAATTAATTCTCTGAGACTGGTAGCATTTGTCAGAATTCCTGAACCAGCCTTCTGACGAATAACTTCGGTTAATTCTACCCCGGCAATATTCAAGTGATATTCATCTCTAAGCCCTTCTAGATTCAATGAAGGACTCATGGAACTACCAACAGGAGGCAACTGAGCAGTGTCTCCAATTATCACCAACTTGCAACCTTCTCCACTGTATACATGTGTTATAAGGTCTTCCAATAAACTTCCTGCAAAAAACTCATCATCGTCTAGAACCAATTGATCAGTTCCAATCATAGAGGCTTCGTCAATAAAAAAAACGGTATTGACATGTTCATTTTCGCGCAGCTCAAACCACACCCTTCCACCAGAATCCATGCGTTTCATGTATATCTCTTTGTGAATGGTACTTGCTTTGTGCTGGCTGTACAAACCCAACACCTTTGCTGCTCTTCCTGTAGGAGCCAAAAGTACAGACTTAAATCCTACTTGAGCTAAGCTGTTAACCATGGTGCGAACACAGGTTGTTTTTCCGGTACCTGCATACCCCTTGATCATGAGTGCCAAACGTTCTTTTGGTGAGAATACCATTCGAGAAAACGCATAGAAAAGCCGCTCTTGCCCTGTTGTTGGCTGCATGGCAAATTCGCTGTTCAGAATCTCAAGAAAGGCGGGTTGATCCATAATTCATTGCAAATAAAAGGTGAAGATGAATATGCCTTAAATTCGCTAGATAAAAGTTATTCTGAATTATACACCAATGCGAACTTTGTTTATTCCTGAAGATATTGTTGCAACGAGTGTGCGGTATCAAGCCTCTATGCATATTGGTGCATATCAACTTCAACTTGCCATTGTGCATATTGATAGTGGTGAAATAGCTTTTTCCTATGAAGAGCAATTTTCGGAACAACAGGGATTCGCTTTCGATGGGGCCATTCAGAAACTGACACAGGCATGGCCCAATACGGTATTTCATTCCACAACAGTTGAATTGGAACCGAATGAATTCACACTCATTCCCGAGAATTTATTCGACAAAGAAAACGAAAGAATATATTTCGGAAATTCACTTGGGGTGGATCAAGTGGTTTTACATGAAAAGCAAAACTCTTTTGTATTGGTCTATTCACTTTCAAGTAAATTACTTGCCTTAAAATCACTTATACCTGGAATAAAATTTATTCCTACACCACTGCTTATTGCTACAGCAACCTCAACTCCTACGCCAAGTAAAGCTATTGCGAGCGTCATAATTAGGGGGGGTAAACATGGCATTCACTTGGTAAAAGATGGTAAGATGCAGTTGTTAAATTTCTTTCCTGGCACGTCTATGACAGACACGCTTTATTTTTTATCGAATGCTTGCATTCAGCATCACATTACCATGTCTCATTTGGAGGTTACATTCTACGGAGTGGTTTGGACGGAAGAAGAATTAACGCAATTGAGAACCTACATTGGAACCGTGCATGCGCCCGAGTCACAGGAAGAGGTTTTGAAAGACATCTGGAAATTACATATGTTATGCGCGTCATAGGCGGAAACTGGAGAGGTCGCACATGGCCTGTAGACCGAAACTTTGCTGGGCGCCCTACAACAGATTTTGCCAAAGAGGCGCTCTTTAACATATTAGAATCTCACTACGATTTAGAGGAAATGACGCATGTTTGGGACTTGTTTTCAGGAACTGGCGCATTGGCGGCAGAATTCTTGAGTAGAGGTGTACAGCAAGTAA
>CAYSEX010000040.1:0-12573 GCA_964430305.1 uncultured Chryseobacterium sp. | reverse complement strand
GTAACCAGCGTTGAGATGAATGCAAAAAATGCAAGAACCCTTTCTTCAAATAAAAGACAGTTTGAAATTAATCAGTGGCAGGTGGTTTTAGACGACGTGAAAAAATTTCTGTCGAAACAATCCCATTTACCAAGTCTTGTTTTTGCCGATCCCCCTTTTGATTTGCCTTGGATTAAAGAAATCCCTTCCCTACTCTTCGAGAAAAATAAAGATGCCTGTCAATTGGTTATCATTGAACATCCGAAAGAAGTTAAATTTGATGGAAGTCCATTTTTTTGGCAATCAAGAGCATACGGACATGTACATTTCACCTTTTTTAAATTTGATTCATGATGAAGCGAATTGCAGTATTTCCAGGTTCTTTCGACCCCATTACTAAGGGTCATGAAGATTTAATTCTTCGCGGCACAGCTCTGTTTGACGAGGTCATAGTTGCTCTAGGCACGAATACAACTAAGAATTACATGTTTTCTGTTGAACAACGTTTGCAGTGGATTACGCAAGTATTCCAGTCTGTTCCATCCATTCGCGTGGTTTCGTATTCGGGACTTACGGTAGATTTTTGTAAAAACGAAAATGCCCAGTTCATTTTACGTGGTATACGGAATACCATAGATATGGAATATGAAAAATCAATTGCGCAAATGAATAAAACCATTGCACCCGAAATTGAAAGTGTACTCTTGTATGCAACTCCTGCATGCGCTGCCGTTAATAGTACAACAGTTCGAGAATTGATAAAAAATAAAGCAGATGTTTCCGCGTTCCTTCCTCAAGGAGTTAACGTTTACCTATGAGATTTCTAAGTGTATTTCTTTTTCTTTTCGTATCGCATTTGGGCAAGAGTCAAGTTACGCTACACGCGCTTTCTACTCCCTTCCCGAATTCAAATCTTTATGTAGGTCAATTTGATTCTCAATTGACTGAAAATATTTCATTTGTAGCTGAAACTAAAACAAATTCAAGCGGTGGTTTTCAATTGGACCTTGATGCTGGAGTTATTTCTGAATTTACACCTTTATTTCTGTGCATTCAAAACACTACGGCCATGCTATATGTGGCACCAAACGGAAAATATCACATTACATATTCTGAACCTGATACTTTAAGTACGCACAACGGATTCATTAAACATTGGAGCATTCTCGTTCAAGAAGAAGCTGATGTGCCATACAATTCTCTCTTTGCAGATTTTGAAATGGATTTAGCCAATTTTACAGACAGCATTTATTTTCCCTACATCACAAGGTACACCTCAGGAAATACGGCTGTAAAAAAACGGATCCAGGAAAACAGTGTCAACTTTGCGGGGACCATCACAAATAATGATTCTCTGCTTCGACTAGAATCGAAAATAGAATTGGGTGCACTTACCGCAAAATTCCAAAATCAAATGCGAGAAAAGTACAAAGTCTATATGGACAATTGTCCCTATTTGACAAGTCATATCGAATCCTCCATGCTTGCTTTTCGGTTTGATTCGCGGAAATTTGAATTCGGAAATTCATTAATGCCATTTTTTAATTTCAAATCGGAAGGATTCAGACAAATCATGAATGTCTGGTCATCACAGTTGCTTGCTGAAATCTTAAGTAACCCTCCCAAAGCGGATCAAATCCATTACCTGCTCGCAGCTGAATCTGATTTCAACACCATTTTGAAATTATTGAATCCCGAAATGAAAGGGAATTCTGAGCTAAGTGAAATACGCCTTGTCAACATGTTGCGCCTGGCTTATTTCTCGAATGCCTTTGATAGAAATAAAATTAAATATCAGTTTCAAAACATTCAAGCGAATTCAAAAAATGAAAGCGTTCGAAAATTCACAGCAATGTGTTTAGTTAATACAGATCAAGATTTAAAGGGAAAGATTGTTACAGAAATAGAGCTCGAAGATTTACGAGGTAAAAATTGGAGCTTAAAAAAGAATTTGGATCGGTACACATACATCTATTTTTTCGATGAATCCGTGCAGTGTAAAAAAGAGCTAAGCTTTCTAAATAAAATTCAAGATAAATACGCAGAGGCCATTGAAGTATTTGCCGTTTATGTTGGAAATAAATCCACTTATTTGCAAGAGATTCATGACACATACGGGAGTGACTTGAATTTACTAACTGCCAATTTCGATTACAAGACATTGCATGCGCTGCATATTTCGTCTATACCGTGTGCGTTGCAGATGAATTCGAAGGGGGAGATTATGTATTCATACACTTTTTTACCTTCAGAAAAAATCATTAAAGAGTGGAATGGAATAATGCGAAAATTATGAAATCAGAATCGGAATCTTTGGGGTTAAACGAATTACAAGAACAGGTTGACATTTGGATTCAGACGGTTGGTGTTCGTTATTTCTCTGAGCTAACCAACATGGCTGTACTTACCGAAGAGGTAGGTGAAGTTGCACGAATTATGTCAAGAAAATACGGCGATCAGAGTTTTAAAAAATCAGATGAAGGGAAGGAATTGTCTGATGAGCTTGCAGATGTTCTATGGGTCTTGGTATGTATTGCGAATCAGACCGGTGTGAACCTCTCAGATGCCATGCGGAAAAATTTTGAAAAGAAAAATATTCGAGATTTAACACGGCATCAAGAAAATGAAAAATTGAAAAATAAATAAGGGCCTTTCGGCCCTTATTCACTTGCAGGTTTTCCCATATGTTCTATGAACACACAGAAATACGATTAAGCATCGATTTTAGCGTATTTCGCATTTGCTTCAATAAATGCTCTTCTAGGTGGAACATCATCGCCCATAAGCATTGAGAAGATTTGATCACATGCCGCAGCATTTTCAATGGTTACTCTACGAAGCGTTCTTGTTTCAATGTTCATGGTTGTCTCCCAAAGTTGCTCAGCGTTCATCTCACCAAGACCCTTGTATCGTTGCACATTCACACTTGATTCTGAACCAGCACCTCTCATTTCCGCAATAAGTCTATCTCTCTGCTCTTCTGTCCAAGCATACTCAGATTTATTTCCTTTTTTAACCTGATACAGTGGTGGTGTTGCGATGTAGATTTTTCCTTGTTCCACCAATTCTTTCATGTGTCTAAAGAAGAAGGTCAAAATAAGTGTTTCAATGTGAGATCCATCAACGTCAGCATCACACATGATTACAATTTTGTGGTAACGCAGTTTTGACGTGTTCAGCGCTTTGCTGTCTTCTTCTGTTCCTATGTATACACCAAGAGCGGTATAGATGTTTTTGATCTCTTCGTTTTCAAGAATTTTGTGCTGCATGGCCTTCTCTACATTCAGAATCTTACCACGCAATGGAAGTATGGCTTGAAACACGCGATCACGACCTTGCTTGGCAGTTCCACCTGCCGAGTCTCCCTCGACCAAGAACAATTCAGATTTCGTTGGATCCTTTTCAGAGCAATCGGCTAGCTTACCTGGCAAACTTCCGCCAGTACCCACACCTTTTCTTTGAATGGTTTCGCGAGCCTTTTTCGCTGCAACCCTTGCTTGAGCTGCAAGAATTACTTTTTGAACAATGATTTTAGCCTCGTTCGGATGCTCTTCCAAATAGGCTTCAAGCATTTCGCTTACCACCTGCGATACAGGAGCAACGGCTTCTTTATTACCAAGTTTTGTTTTCGTCTGTCCTTCAAATTGCGGCTCAGCCACTTTTACAGAAACAACCGCTGTTAGTCCTTCTCTAAAGTCATCACCCACAATTTCCACTTTCGCTTTTTCAAGAAGACCGCTTTTATCTGCATAATCTTTCAAGGTACTTGTTAAACCACGTTTGAATCCTTGTAAATGTGTACCCCCCTCGTGCGTATTGATATTGTTGACATAGCTGAATACATTCTCATTGTAGGTATCATTGTAAGTCATGGCTACTTCTACTGGAATTGCACCATCTGTTCTTTCCATGTGAATAACACCACCTAAGATTGAAGGTCTGCTTTCGTCAAGAAACTTAACCATTTCAATCAACCCAGCACTTGAGTAAAATTCTTCTGACTTAGATGAACCGTCTTCATTTTTAACGCGCGCATCGGTCAATGTTAATCGAATACCCTTATTCAAAAAAGATAGTTCACGAAGGCGATTTGCTAGTGTGTCATAGTTGTATTCGGTAACATCGAAAATGGTAGCATCGGGTTGAAAGGTTTGAACTGTACCTCGTTTTTCGGTAGTACCCTCTTCACGCACAGCAAAGAGTGGCTTACCAATGCCATATTCTTGAACATACATTTTTCCATCGCGATGCACCTCCGTTCTCATGTGTGTAGAAAGTGCATTTACACAACTCACACCCACACCGTGCAAACCTCCAGATACCTTGTACGATCCTTTATCAAATTTACCCCCGGCTCCAATTTTCGTCATAACCACTTGAAGAGCAGAAACACCCTCCTTTTTGTGCATGTCAACCGGAATACCTCTACCGTTATCTTCTACTGTTATGCTATTTCCTTCATTGATGGTCACCTTCACGGTATCGCAATAACCTGCCAAAGCCTCGTCAATACTGTTATCTACAACCTCATATACCAAATGGTGCAAACCACGCGTGCTAATGTCGCCAATGTACATGGCTGGACGCATACGCACGTGCTCCATACCTTCAAGCGACTGAATATTGTCGGCGGTATATTCTCCTAATTGATTGGGATCCATTTCACTCATAATCTTAACTATTTCTAAATTTTATAATTCAATTCTTTATTGCGAAAAAAAAGGGCTCAACGCCCATTTTTACAAGCCCCACAAATTTAGCTTGAAGCCTCGACTGGTCAAAGAAAAAGGGGGTCTAACCCCCTCTCTTTTATGAACATTTCGTCAACAAAAAATAAAGTGCCCTAGAATGAGTAAGTTGCTCCCATAAAAGCTTGTATTCGTTGGGCTGGAAACCCTCCCCATATGGCATATTTCTGAGCAATTGCGTTGTTTGCCTGAACGTATGCGCTTAATCTTGAGTTATACACGAAAGACACTCGTGCGTTAACATCAACATATCCCTTTAATTTATAGGTGTATGTATTGTCTGAATTGGCCGTTTGATTGAGTACAGGAGTATACGATTTCACCCAACGTTCTCCGATGTATTGCGCTCCCAATGAGAATTTCAATTTTTCATTTAAACGGTAAGTCCCTTGGGTGTAAATATTCAAATTAGGCTGATGCCACGCATGATCTTGATCTGGAGTTTCAAAATAAGTATAACTTCCACCCAATTTCGCTTCCCATTTCGAACCTCCGAGTATTTCAATCTCACCCTTTCCTTTGATGCTGTTTAAGGTGCCATATTCAACCCCCATTTGATTTCCGAAAGAAAATATGGAATCATTTACAAAGAAGGCGAAATTCTGAACTCGATTCATTTCAAAACCGGTCATATAATTCACGTTTCGGGCTATGGTGCCATTTACACCTGCGTACACCTGCAACTTGTTATTTTGATTCATTAGTTGGGGTTGGGTAATAACGAACGGATTACGGTCTTGCAGGCTCATATACGTTGTGTGATCCAGAGACCCTTTAATACCCGCATATGGCACAATAAGACCGTCTAGCATATTGTAACTCAATTCCGCAATGGGATAAAAGAAAGCTCTGCGTTGTCCATAGGATTGTACATACAATCCCATACCTACTTTTGCTCGTAGATCTTTCCAAACAGTCTGAGCAGTAGGAACAAGTTTGATCACAGCATTGTCGAAATAGCGATCTTCTAAATCAAAATTTCCATCAATGGTTGCATTCGGGAGATCTCTTGACCAATTGGCAGAAAAAATATTAAATCGGTTGTAAGACAAACCGAAATCCACATTGAATATTTCGGTGTTCACGCGCTTGCTTGCTCCGGAGTTCACCTGTACGAAATGTTCAGATCCACCGAGTTGATTCATACCCAAAGTATAACCGCCTTTGCCCCACCAATTCAAATCTGCACTGTCTTTATTGAAAGTAGCCACCCCAAAGTCTGCATGATATTTAGCCATTATTTGCTTCAGCGATGAGAAATCAGCGAATGAATCTATAACCAATGAATCAATTCCATACCAATGATTCATGTTGCGATTCCAATCCAATTGACCACTTGCGACCGTTGATTTAAAAAACCGTTTGCCCCATAATTTTGCTGCGTTTTCGCTATAGGTTGTTGGAATATCTCTATTTGGGATCAACGCAATATTATTGTTGGAACTTTGATGATGTATCCAAATTCCATAATCACCTTTCTTTGATCTTCCATCCGTATAGTAAGCATTTACTTTTGGGGTTACATATGACCCAAAAGCTAAATCAAGAGAACCCTGCTGCAACTTCAACAGTTTTTTCTCTAACGGAAAAGAACCACCTTGAATAACCGTAGGGTTGGTTGTGGCAATGGTTCGCGTTGGCAACATTTTATATTGCACAGTAAACGCACCCTCATCTATTGGATTCAAAATAAAGGGTTGGGTAGAAATTTTATTAGCATCGCGTAGGAAAAGCTTTAAATCTCCATAAAAATTCGCACTTCCTTCTAATGTATCTTGCGAAAAGGCTACTGCTGAGAACACAAGTAGCATCGCTAGTGTGAGGCTATACTTATTCATTTTCGTTAAATTCTTCGTTTGACTCATTTTCAGATGGATCTAATGTATTCGGATCAGCAGACCTTGGATTCTCCAATTCGTCCAATTGCAGTTTCATTTGCCTTGCCCGCTCAACTACCACTGGATCCTTAACTTTTGTTATGATATTATCCAAGGTCTTTCTGCATTGCACCCAATCTGGTTTTTTCATATAAACCTCAGCCAGCAGTAGAAATGATTCAAGCTTCCATTTTTCGAAAGAACTGAACTTCTCAATGGTTTTAAAAATTGATTTTTCAGCCTGAACATAATCACCACGTTTATATTCAACGAATGCATGATTATACGCCGATTCTGCAGCACCATCTCCACCACCTTTAGCAACTTCTTTAAAATCTGCAAGTGCTGAATCAAATTCCTGCTCAGTCATTTTAATGCGAGCTCTGTATAAATACGCTAATGATCGGTTATCTGCTTCAGCATTTGCGTCTGCGATCACCTTATCCGCATATTCTCTTGCCATGCCATATTCAGTTATGGCATAATAGCTCGACATCAATGCTACTTGTGCGTTGGCAATTGAGCTTTTTGAAATTGCTGCCGATTCTATTTTCAATAAATGTCCAATAGCATTTGCATATTCTCCCTGCTGTATGCGGATACTGGCAGCTTTATTTAAACTTTCCTCTGTATAGTTTGAAAAAGGAAGTTCAATGACACGTTCAAAATAAGCAACGGCATCATCCTTTGCGCCTGCATCGAATAAACATGTTGCAATAATATAGTTGGCTTCAGAGGCATTTACCGCTTGTGGGTATTGGTGCAAGTAATTCAACAATCGTGTTTTTCCCTTTTCACAATCACCAGCATAAGCAGGAGCTGCTGCTTTCTCAAATACTTCATTTTCAATTTGCAATTCAGATACATTCGCAATTTTCAATGATTTAATCTGATTTTGAAATTCAATATCGTCAATAAGAACTGGTTTTACAATTGATAATGCGTCAATAATGATCTGATCCGTGCTGTATTCAGCGTATAGTTTATTCCAAGTCTCTCTCACTTTATCCTCATTATTCAATTCTCGGTAGATTAAGCATAAATCGACCAAAATGCCTCTTGTGTAAGAGCTCTGTGGCTGATCTACCAACACTTGTTTATACAGGTCGCGTGCTTCAGCAAATCTTTCTTCAGTAACGTAAGTTGAAGCCAATTCCACCGCTGCATCTACTTTGAATTTGGTCAAAACCCCTTGATTTGTGAGGGACTTTAGCAATTCAATTTTCTTGTTAATGTTGCCATCTAAACCATAGCATAGTGCTGATTGATACGTAATGTAATCTTTCTGTGATGGCGTTCCCTTCTCATAGGCCTCTATGGCTTGCTTGTATGACTTATTCACGTAGAAGCAGTCGCCAATGCGTAAATATGCATCGGCCCTTTTCGCTTCCTCAGCCTCTTTCACCTCAACAAATTTTCTGAAAGCAGAATTCGCATTCATGTAATACGGTAGTGACTCATCATAATCTTTTTGAGCAACACCCATTTTGAAATTGCAATATCCCAAGCCATAATTACTTAATCCGTAATAAGCAGAATTAAACAGGGCAGGTTCTTGAATTGCAGCTGCATAATATTCCTTCGCCTTGCTGTATTTAGCCAATTTGTAGTTGGCTTCTGCCATCCAAAATTTAGCTTGACCTGCCAACTCTGGATTTTGAGGATAAGTCATTGATTTTTGAAAAAATTCTTCAGATTTGGCGTAGCTGTCTGCTTGAAACAATTCCACACCACGGTTAAACGCAATCCATTGATAGGTGGTCTTTATTTTAACATCTTTGTTCTTGATTTTATCTAAACTTTGAAGTGCTCGTTCATAATTCTTCGATTTCAAATACACTTCTAACAAAAACTCATACGCCTCATCATGAAGGGGTGAGCTCGGATATTTCTCTAAGAATTCTTCGAATGCTGTAATGGCCTCATGGAAGGGGTTATACGACAATTCAAATGATAACTTCGCGTAGGTAAACATGGCGTCTTCCTGAATGCTGGTATCGAAATTCATTTTAGAAGCCGTTTCGAAATAGCCACGTGCATAGTCTTTCTGATTCAATTTCAAATAACAATCACCCATGTTATAATTGGCCAACTGCGCCATCTTGTCTTGGCCTTCAGCACACTTATTATATGCTGTAATGGCCTCTTGGAATTGACCGTTGCGATAGAGTGTAAAACCATACTGATAAAAATCTTCTCGGGTAGGATTTGACTTGGCCGATTGATGATATTTATTGAAGTAAGGCAAAGCCTCAGCATATTTCTCTAGAATGAAATAGGCATCTCCTATTAAATGAGCAATTTCCTCATTTGCATTGGGATAGTTGTTTTTTACATTTTCTTCTGCATTAATAATGGGTGGTGCATAGGCCAAAAGCTCTTCATATCTCTTTTGGACATAATAAATTTGAGCAATGAAATATGGAACAACTGCTTTGAATTCAGTTGAATTCTGAATTTTCAGAAATCCATCTAAAGCCGCTTGATAATCTTTTCCTAAATAAGCCAGGTATGAGTAATAATAATTCGCGGCATTTGCATATTCAGACTGACCATCTTTGATTTTCAAGAAGTGAATACGCGCCGACTTATTGTAATCTTCAATTTTATCTTGCTTCTTTGTCTCTTTGGAAGCTTCCTTTTGTCCTAAAGTGTAATAGCTGTAACCAATTTTATAGTGGTACGCATCTTTTTCTTCATTGCGTAGTTCGCGTTCTTCCAGTTTCAAAAACCATTCAATACACTTGGCATATTGCTTTGCTTTGTAGTAAAAACCGCCTAGTTCAAGATAAACATTCGGTTTCCAATGGCTGTCTGGGTGAACATGAACAAAAGTAGTCAACAGGTACTCCGCATCTGGGTGGGTCAAATACAGCGCACAAATTCCCTGATAATACTCCGCATCAATTCTCCGGGGCTCATTTAAGTTGGAAACTGAAATGTAATTTTCGAAACCCGATTTTGCTGCGACATACTTTTCAGCTTCGAACAAAATCATAGCTTCTTGAAATAACCGATCGTCTGAAACTTCGTTCAAGGTGCGCTGTGCCCAAGACAATTGAAACACAGGCAGCGCAATTAAAAGCAAAACTATTTTTCTCATATTCACAATTTGTCAAAGGTGAAATTAACCTCTTGTCTGAATCGGTAAATGCCCGATTCGTAAACTTGCGAACGATAGATTGTTTATGGTATTGCTTAAATTTCGAAAGGTGCTTTTCCTTGTCGAACCACTACAGGGGTGTTTCCTGTTAAATCCACAACTGTTGATTGGTCATGCGTAGCTGACTCGTTTAAAAAGATTGCACTGACCTTAGCCTCCCAACTTTCTACAAGTTCATCTTGGGAAAAATCCTCAAAGGGAACGGTAGTTACTGCCAGTGGCTGTCCCAACAAAGCCACCAATTCTCGTAACAACGCATGATTCGGAACTCGCAAACCGATTGAGGTTCGTCGAGATAAAAAAATCTTCGGAATCAAGGGACTCGCATGCAAAAGAAAAGTATAGGCTCCAGGTGTATGATTTTTCAGCAATCGAAAAAAAGGCGTTGGAATGGGTTTCGAAAAAGTGGCTAAGTTGGAAAGGTCTGAACAAACAATACTGAACCGAGCTTTATCCAATCGAATCCCCTTCAATTGAGCCATACGCTCTATCCCCGTTTTATTTGACATGGCACATGCAAAGGCGTATGACGTATCAGTTGGAATTATAACAACTCCGTTGTTATTCAAAAACTCGAGAGCAATTTGAAGGTGACCAGCGTGGTCAAACCCGTGAATCATGAATTGGCCTCAGCTGCTTTTTTATGGTCAGCTAAAAACTGAGCTAAGCCACTATCTGTCAACGGATGTTTCAACAAAGCCATAATTGCACTCAATGGACCAGTCATAACATCGGCTCCAATCTCAGCACATTGTACAATGTGCATGGGGTGTCTTACCGAAGCTGCCAGTATTTCAGTGTCGAATCCGTAATTATCATATATGATTCGAATTTGTTCAATCAATTCAAGACCGTCAGTGGAAATATCATCTAATCTACCAATGAAAGGACTAACATAAGAAGCACCTGCTTTGGCTGCTAGAAGGGCTTGCCCCGCAGAAAACACCAACGTGCAATTGGTTCTAATTCCGTGATCTGTAAAATAGCGTATGGCTTTAATTCCATCCTTAATCATGGGTACCTTCACAACAATATTCGGATGTAAACTTGCTAAGAACTCACCTTCTTTGACCATTTCATCAAAATTGGTACTGATAACTTCAGCACTTACATCGCCTTCTTGAACAATTTCACAGATATCCACGTAATGTTTCATGACACGGTCATGTCCTGAAATACCTTCTTTAGCCATTAGACTTGGATTTGTAGTTACTCCATCGAGGACTCCTAAATCTTTTGCTTCACGAATTTGGTCCAGGTTTGCAGTGTCAATAAAAAATTTCATGGTGTGTGTTCTTTTGTTTTGCAAAATTAGTCAGCTAAGTGAAACTCATAAAAAGAACTTTCCACAAACGATTCACAAAATTTTTACTCTTGAACGTCGTTCATGGATTTATCTTTGAGCACATATGACACGTTTGATTACTCTCATTGCTTTCACATTATTTATCCAATTTGCTTGGGCAAGTAAACTTTTGGTTCCGATGGATGAGGCTCAGAGCAATCATTTAAAAGCATATGGTATAGCCTATTGGACCTTGGAACAGCGTTTGCCTTTGGAGTGGCTTTTGAATTACCGAGGCGGAAGTTTTCTATTTGAGAATATTCCGAGTATTCAAAAAGTATGCACTGAGCGTGGAGTCTCTTTTCAAGTTGTTGCAGATGCGCAAGTGAACCAGATTTATCAAGAGATTGCTGATCCTGAAGTAAACATGGAGCGCGTAAAACTTGAAGTTGCCCCTAAAATTGCGGTTTACTCTCCGGCTGGAAAATTACCTTGGGATGACGCGGTTACAATGGTTCTCACCTATGCCGAGATTCCATACACGACCATTTACGATACGGAAGTGATACAAGGTAAATTACCAGAGTATGATTGGCTGCACTTGCATCACGAAGATTTCACCGGACAATACGGAAAATTTTATGCTGCGTACAACAATGCTGCTTGGTACAGGGAAGAGGTACGTTCACAAGAGGCAACAGCAGCAAAGTTAGGATTCGCGAAAGTTTCAGAGATGAAAAGGCAAGTAGCCTTGAACATAAAAAACTTTGTTATTGGGGGTGGCTTTTTGTTTACCATGTGCAGCGGCACCGATTCATACGACATTGCATTGGCTGGACAAAATACAGATTTGGTTGAAAGTGTGTTTGATGGTGACCCGAGCGATGCGAACGCACAAAAGAAACTGGACTTTTCTCAAGGTTTTGCTTTCGAAAACTACACTTTAATTAAAGATCCCATGGTATATGAATTTTCAAATATTGACGGCACCGAGGATCAATTGAAAATGAAAGAAGAGAATGACTTCTTTACTTTGTTTGACTTCAGTGCGAAATGGGATATTATTCCCACCATACTTACTCAAAACCACACTCAGGTTATTCGCGGATTCATGGGACAAACAACTTCTTTCAGAGCTCAATATTTAAGAAAAGATGTAACCATTATGGGGGAAGCGAAAAGCATTGGATGTGCGCGTTACATTCACGGAGAGATGGGACAGGGTCAATGGACTTATTATGGTGGACATGACCCCGAAGATTACCAGCATCGCGTGGGAGACCCACCTACCGATTTAAATCTTCATCCAAATTCTCCCGGATACAGACTCATATTGAATAACATTTTATTTCCCGCTGCCAAGCGCGAAAAACAAAAAACATAATTTTTTTTGTAACCTTTCACATTCCTTAACGTTATCAGATAGCATATGCCTCAGGTCTAAGAGACAAATTGCATTGGTTAAGGTTAAGGTTAAGTACTAAAAAGCCCAGAAAACGATCTGGGCTTTTTAGTTTTTTG
>CAYSEX010000039.1:0-23243 GCA_964430305.1 uncultured Chryseobacterium sp. | reverse complement strand
GGACCATTGATTTGCACACCAATGTAATCGGCTTGACTTGGTGTCAACTCTTCAAGTTCAACACCAATCTTTTCAAGGTGTAAACGTGCTACCTTTTCATCTAGATGCTTAGGTAAAACGTATACTTTGTTCTCATACTTGTCATGATTCATCCAAAGTTCTAACTGAGCCAGTGTCTGGTTTGTAAATGAGTTACTCATAACGAAAGACGGATGTCCTGTTGCGCAACCTAAATTCACCAAGCGGCCTTCTGCCAAAACAATAATATCCTTTCCGTTCAACGTGTACTTATCGACCTGTGCCTTAATGGTGTCTTTGGTATGTCCGTAATTATCATTCAACCATGCCATGTCTATTTCATTGTCGAAGTGTCCTATGTTACATACCACGGCATTGTGCTTCATGTTTAGGAAGTGACGGTCAACAATAATTTGATGATTTCCAGTCGCCGTTACAATGATATCCGCCTCAGCAATTGCAGTATCCATCCTTTTCACCTCATACCCTTCCATAGCCGCCTGTAAAGCACAGATAGGATCAATTTCAGTAACTATAACGCGTACACCTGCATTCTTCAACGAATCGGCAGATCCTTTCCCAACATCACCATAACCGGCAACCACTGCAACTTTACCTGCCATCATTAAATCCGTTGCTCTTCTCAAAGCATCAACCAATGATTCGCGACAACCGTACTTATTATCAAATTTCGACTTCGTAACTGAATCATTAATGTTGATTGCAGGTAATAAGAGTGTCCCATTCTTCTCGCGCTCATATAGTCTAAGAACGCCAGTAGTGGTTTCCTCAGAAATACCTTTAATATTTGCCACAAGTTCTGGGAATTGATCAAAAACCATGTTGGTTAGATCTCCTCCATCATCCAAAATCATATTCAATGGCTCATTACCCTCGAAAGCATGTAATGTCTGTTCAATACACCAATCAAACTCTTCGTTGGTCATTCCTTTCCAAGCAAATACTGGAACACCTGCAGCGGCAATAGCAGCAGCCGCGTGATCTTGGGTAGAGAAAATGTTACATGAACTCCAAGAAACTTGTGCACCAAGTTCAACTAATGTTTCAATTAATACAGCTGTTTGAATAGTCATGTGCAAACAACCTGCAATGCGCGCTCCTGCCAGAGGTTTCGCCGATCCGAATTCAGCGCGTAATGACATTAAGCCTGGCATTTCTGCCTCGGCCAATTTTATTTCTTTTCTTCCCCACTCCGCGAGTGACATGTCTTTTACTTTGTATTTCATTGCAATTTTGGTTGTTGCTTCCATGCGATATGATTTAATTTCGTCAAAGATAATTGATTACAAAGTTCAACAAACCAAGCAAAATGGCTTTTTTCTTTCACGAAGGCGGATTAACACTCACTAAAATAAATGCTTCCAAGCCTTTGAGCAAGTTGGAATTGAAAAAGGCTCAACGAGCAACTGTCGATTCTATTTTAGATCAATTGAAACTCTCCAGATTTATTTATTTCAACGAAGACGGAAAACCTTTGCTTCATTCGGGAGAGCACCTCAGTATTTCCAATGATGAAACACTTTGCGGAATATTCCGTTCCGATTTGCCTTGCGGTCTTGATATTCAAACGTGTAAGTCACAAATAGAAAAACTTAAAACCAAATTTTGCAATAGCACTGAACTTGTGTGGGCAAAATCATTAGAAGAACTGACAACTATCTGGTGCATTAAAGAGGCTATCTTCAAGGTTTTTGGCACTCAAGTACCATTTGCGGAGAGCATAACTACAGTTCCATTCCACCCCAATCAAAGCCAACTGCAAGCCAATTACAAAGGAGTTCACGGAACTCATCTTTTTAATCTTCACAGATTGCAAGTTGACTCTACCTTTGTGGTCTATACTCAACTAGAAAAATGAAAAATATATATTTCATTCTTATTTGCCTCATCTCAATTCACGTCAATGGGCAATTTATCCCAGCATCCGGATCCTACCTTGATTCAAAACAGCCCATGGATTCGCGGAAATCTATACCCATTTGGTCAGAAGATTTTGCACAAGGTATTCCATCTGATTGGATCAATGAAGGAAATCCATCGCTAGCAATTTGGGAGTATCGGGGGCCTGCAACAAACCCAAGTAATCTTATCGGCTCGAGAGGCTCATGTATACCTGAAGGATTGACTGGAGAACCCATTGCGAGTGCGACAACTGAAAACGGTTTCATCATTTTCGATTCCAACTATTGGGATAACAATGCAAACCCTTGTACTGCACAATACTTTGGAACTGGCATGGCTCCTGGACCTCACAGCGCGTCAATTACAACAAGCACCATTGATTTATCTGGACATGCAAATGTTGCATTGCAATTTGAACAATATGCACGCTATTACACTGGTGAAACGGGAGTAGAAATCAGCATTGACAACGGACCTTGGAACACACTTTTCACCAATACATTCGACCAAGGATTGACCACCAACAACGCCTTATCTGTTCGTGTACCACTACCCGCAGCTGCAGGCAATTCTGCCAATGTCAAATTGCGATTTATTTACAATGGACTATACTACTTCTGGCAAATTGATGACATTGAACTCATTGATATTTTCGCGAACGATCTTTTAACAGAAGATGCGACCTATGGCGATTTCGACATTCTTGATCCAACGCATACAACCGGATTTGAATTTCTTGAATACGATCAATATCCTGTTGATTTTGCTCCCGAACTTATATTTCAAGGAGACATTTTTAATTTCGGAACAAACAACCAAACCAATGTTTCGCTGAGTGCTACTTTGTCTCATGACGAAACCCTAAATGTTTTATTCACATCATCTAGCTCGGATAGTTTAGTTGTTCCTTCAGGGGAAACAGCGCCATTCGAAGTAGGTTCATTTCAAATGCCCAACACAATTGGGCACTACTCCATTGACTACCTTGCCAACCAATCTGAGTCTGATGAAAACGCTGCCAACAGCTCGCAGCGACGAACATTTGAAATTACCCCTGTAACTTTTGCTCGGGATAAAGGAGACCTCAACGCCGTTTTCCTTCCTACTGACAATTATCTCAATTCCACATATGACATGGGATGTGTCTACCTTCTCCCTGCAGGAGATTTTGTTGAAAGTATTGGAGTTGCTCTTGCAGTTGGAACCACATTGCCTTCATCTGTTTATGCCTCAATATTCTCATTTTCATTAGACACCGGAATAGGGAATGTGATTGCATCGACTGCAGATTATCCCGTAACCTCAGAAGATATTAATAGTTATGGCGAAGAAAACATTAAAATTCTTGCTTTTGATAATCCGGTTTACCTCTCTCAAGGTGCATACTTGGTTACAGTTGGAAGCCCTGAAGGTCCAGGGAGTGTATATATCGGACTCTCTGGCTATTCTGAAGAGCTAACTGCCTGGGTTCGTTTTAATCAATCAGACCTTTTTTACCTCACGCGAATACCCATGGTAAGAATGAATTTTGGTCCATACGTTGGGACTGAAGAACTTACCACAGAAAATGAATTACGCTTGTTCCCCAATCCATCAAATGAACAAACTACCATTTTACTCCCCGGAACGGAGAAAAAAACCATTTCTGTTTATAGCATGAATGGAACTCAAATTGAATCCATTCAACTATCTGAAAATACCAGCAAATACAATCTAAACGTTTCAAAATATACATCAGGCGTGTACCGAATAGTTGTTCGGTCTGGTGAAAATATTTCATCCAAAAACCTCATCATAGAATAATTGCATGTCTTTAAAATCTGCTGCAAGTCTAGTACTTGGAAAATACGTTCATAAAAAGCTTATTAGCGAAGCGAAGCAAGCAGTTACACTTCAGAATAAAGCCCTACTCTATCTTATTAATCGAGCCAAAAAAACACAATTTGGAATTGAACATGATTTCAGTAACGTTCGAACCTATGACGAATTTAAACAGCGTGTTCCCGTCCGAGATTATGAGCAACTGAGCAACTACATTGAATCTATTAAACATGGAGAGCACAATGTTCTTTGGCCGGATTTGCCTACATATTTTTGCAAAACATCTGGCACCACCAGTGGAACCAAATACATACCACTCACAAGCGATTCCATTCCAAACCACATTGATTCAGCCAAAAATGCCTTGTTAAATTATATCGGTGAAACAAAGAATTCAAACTTTGTGAACGGTAAAATGATCTTTCTACAGGGCAGTCCTGAATTAGAAAAACTTCCTTCCGGTATACCATTCGGAAGATTAAGCGGTATCGTTGCGAATCACGTTCCATCATACCTACAAAAAAATCGTATGCCCGCATACGAAACCAACTGCATAGCTGATTGGGAGACCAAAGTCAAGCAAATTGTAGTTGAAACTTCAAAGCAAAATATGACTTTAATTTCGGGTATACCTGCGTGGGTGCAGATGTATTTTGAAATGCTTTTGGAGTACACGGGAAAAAAAACAGTACTCGATGTTTTCCCGAATTTCGAATTATTCCCGTTTGGCGGAGTAAGTTTTGAACCCTACGCCAAACGAATGGCAGAACTCATAGGTAAAGAAATACCAAGGATTGAATTGTATCCTGCAAGCGAAGGTTTCCTTGCTTATCAAGATTCGCAGACCGCTGAAGGTCTTCGACTCAATGTAAACAGCGGCATTTTTTTCGAATTCATTCGAGCCGAAGATTATTTTTCAGACAATCCGAAAAGGTATAGTCTTGCAGAAGTGGAAGTTGGCATTAATTACGCACTAATTCTCTCCAACAACGCCGGTTTATGGGGGTATAGCATAGGTGATACTGTTAAATTTGTTTCAACTGACCCGTACCGAATTGTAGTTACAGGAAGAATCAAACATTTTACAAGTGCATTTGGAGAACATGTCATTGCTGAAGAAGTTGAAAAAGCCATGGCTTACGCTCTTAAGATGCTTCAATTTTCAGTTCAAGAATTTCATGTTGCCCCTCAAGTGAATCCAACTTCCGGACTTCCATACCACGAATGGTTTATTGAGTTCAACGAATCTTGTGAAAACAGCGTCTTAGAATCTCTGTTAGACAATAAAATGCAAGAGCAAAATGTTTATTACAGAGATTTGATTGAAGGTAAAGTACTTCGACCATTAAAAATAACTCGGGTAAATAAAGGTGGGTTCCATGCATTCATGAAATCACAGGGAAAATTAGGTGGGCAAAACAAAACTCCTCGACTCGCAAATGACCGTTCTATTGCAGATAAATTGGAAACTGAATAAGCTCATTTTAGCAGCCCTACTTTTTGTTGCGGGAAGCATTTCAGGTCAAGTAAATTGGACAAATCAGAAATTTGATTTCGGAATACTAACGAAGTACACCGATAAAGTAGTTGACATTGTGGTTCGAAATGAAGGTAGCAAAACAGATCACTTGTTTCGAGCAGATTTTTCAACCAATTTTCAAGTCTTGTATTCAACCAAAGACATTGCTCCCGGAGATAGCTTGGTTATTCGAATCAAATTCAACCCAAGAAAAACAGGCCGATTCCGAGAACGAATTCCAATCTATTTTGCCTCGTCAAACACTCCATATTACATAGAAATTTCGAGCGAGGTAGCCTATGTTAATCTGACCGAGGAATTGCCTTGCCCTGACTTTTCAAAACAGCCCGTGAATTGCTGCGGTCAATTCAAGCTAGATATTCTAGTCATTGATAAGGCCACAAAACTCCCAATAAACAACGCTCAATTCGAATTGTTAGATGATCGCCTACCGTTGCTAGTTGGGAAAACAGATAGAAAAGGGGAATTTCAGTCTGAAGTACCCATTGGCTATTACACGTTATATGCTGGAAAGGACGGTTATGTAGGAACAAGTATATCAACCCAGGTCAATCCTCGAAATCATTTATTTGTTTTCGAACTTGATCAAACCATTCTGCCTCATTTTGAAATTGACTCATTAGATCTCATAGAACCCATTATCAGTGATACACTTTTCGATTTTTCCGTTCACAATTATGCGCCAAACAACATTGCTTTTTTAGTAGACAAAAGTGGTTCAATGGCTACCAACGAAAAATGGCCTATCACTAAAATTGCTTTTTCAGAATTGGGAAAAACACTTCGAGTAGTGGATCAAATTTCAATGATTACCTATTCCAATAAGGCAGACGTGATCTTTGAGAATGAAGTTGGAAACAAGATCAAAGATGAAATTGACTATTTCGATAAAAACAGGCCCTCCGGCAACACAAGCGGAACGAAAGGATTTTCAAAGGCATTTAAAATTTTACACAATTCTTTTATACCAGAGGGAAACAATCAACTTTTTGTCATCACTGACGGTGCTTTCAAAAAACAAGATGAGATACAAATTGAAAAATTAGTTCGTAAAGCCAAACGCAAAAAAATATACACCACCATTGTGGTCATTCAAGGAACAGCGCATGCGAAAGAAAATTTGAAGAAACTTTCAGAAATTGGGAATGGGTCTTTCCTTTGCATAGACAACCAAGAGCAAGCTCAATTACTTTTGGAAATCATAAAAACGCAATCGAAAAAAAAGTGAATCGAATACTAATTGGAATTTCAGGAGGCAGTGGATCAGGTAAAACAACATTCCTGCGGCAATTAAAGGAACGAATACCCCAAGCTGAACTAGCACTGGTATCTCAAGACAATTATTACAAACCTCAACAAGAGCAGCACCGAGATGAAAATGGGTGGGTGAATTATGACTTACCAACAGGAATAAACAGAGAAAAGTTTGTGCAAGACATGAATATGTTACTCGCTGGCAATGCTATTGAATTCCTTGAATACAATTTTAACAATCCTGCCTGGGAACCAGAAAAAGTGCGCATTGAACCAGCGAGAATCATAGTTATGGAGGGCTTATTCGTTTTTCACTTCCACGAAATATTTGAACGATTAAACCATAAAATCTACTTGAACGCACCTGAAGATTTAAGGCTGCAAAGAAGAATTGACAGAGATCTTGGTGAAAGAGGTTACCCTGAACACGAAGTGAGATATCAATGGAACAATCATGTGCGTCCGGCTGAAAAAGAATTCCTTGAACCCTATATTTCTAAATGTGACTTCATTATTGATAGCACGAAATCATTCGATGACGAATTACGCAGTTTGTCTCAAACATTAGGTTACCAATGAACATAACCGTATATACAGACGGAGCGGCGAAGGGTAATCCAGGTCCGGGCGGATACGGAATTGTACTCATGTCTGGAGAATACTATAAAGAATTGGCTGAAGGATTTCGCCTAACTACAAACAATCGCATGGAGCTTATGGCTGTCATTGTTGCACTTGAAGTATTAAAAATCCCAAATAGCAATGTGACCATTTTCAGCGATTCCAAATACGTTGTAGATGCCGTTGAAAAGAAATGGATAAACGGATGGGTAAAAAGAAATTGGAAGAATGTAAAGAACCCAGATCTTTGGAAACGCTACCTGGAAATCTCACAAAAACACCAAATTCGTTTTCAATGGGTAAAAGGTCACGCAGGAAACACCTACAATGAAAGATGCGATGTACTAGCAGTGAATGCATGTAGCGCCCACCCTTTGCACATTGACAAAGGTTATGAAAATCAACGTGAAACTCCTTGAAAAGCAGATTTTCCTTGTATTTTCGCAATCCACAGAAAACAAATGCGCAATCCTCTTTATCAAATTGCATTTCTTTTATTACTCTCTGCCATAGGAGTAATTGTATATTCATATTGGGTAAAGCAACTTCCTGAAAAATTACAAGTTGACTTCATTAGCGAAATAAAGACTGAAAATTTAATACAAGATTCCATTCAACAAGTTAAAGACTCACTCTACAAAGACTCCATCATACAAGTTGGGAAAGGTCAGGTTGAAATGAATGGTAATCTTGATTATTTTTTCGAGGGACTTGACAAACTCCCATTGGGTTCCAAAAGTATTCACATTGCCCATTTCGGAGATTCACAAATTGAAGGAGATAATTTAACATGTGATTTGCGTGATGCTCTACAAAAAAAATACGGTGGAAATGGGGTTGGTTGGATGCCCTTAACTTCTATTGTTGCGGGATACCGGGTTACTATTGGACATCAGTTCAATGACTTCTGGAGAATTTCAGATTTCCAAAGCAATTCAAGTTCATTTGAAGTTGGTCCAACCGGACAGGTTTTTGTTGCACAACCGGGTGCAAGTGCAACGTATACCGCTTCGAAACATCCATTCAAAAAAGCTTGGCTCATTGCCAATCCTAATTCATCTGGAAAATTTGCCTACACTGTAAATGGTCAAAGATCATTTATTGATTGGCCAAATCCAGGTAAATTCTATCTTGAACTTCCAAATTCAGAGGGCAAGCAAATCAATATTCAATGTGACGCAGGCGAACCTGCTTTGTACGGTTTAAATTTTGAAAATGGGAAAGGTTGTTACGTCGACAACTTCGCATATCGAGGAAGTTCAGGCATTGGATTAAGCCAACTTCCTCAAAATCTATTCGCAAGTTTAGAAGAAATTTTTGAATACAAGTTGATCATTCTCGAATTCGGCCTAAACATTCACTCACCCGGAGTTTCGAACTACAAAGGCTATGGAAATAACTTAGATAAAACCATCAAGCATCTCAAATCTTGTTTTCCCAAGGCTTCCATTTTGGTTGTGGGTGTTTCAGATAAAGGACGTAAAATAAAGGGCGAATGGAAGAGTGACGTAACTGTTCGTGACTTAGAAAAAATTCAACGTGAAACTGCATTAAACAACGGTTGTGCATTTTTCAGTTTGTACGAAGCTATGGGGGGCCAAGGGTCTATTGTTGCATGGGTTCAAGATTCTATTCCTAAACTTGCGAATTCAGACTATACCCATTTAAGTAGAGACGGAACCAAGGTAGTTGGCAATTTACTTTTCGAGTATCTCATGCGTTCACAGTCAGTTTACATGCAAAAAAAACAAAAGCAATAGCATGAAAACACTGTTTAATATCTTTTTTCTGCTGATTGCCTTCAGTACTAAAGCTCAAATGGTTCATGAACAAGACTCTCTCATTGGGCGGGCATTCGCTATTGAAAATTTATATTACTTCACTCAAGAAATGAACTTGCCGCTAGATGTTGTACAAATTGGCGATTCGCATATTCAACCGGGAGTGATGGCTGCACCCCTTGGTAAAATTTTAAAAAAACAATTCGGTGATGGTGGTTATGGTATGGCTTACCCCTATCAATTGGCGAATACCAACGGACACAGCAGTTACAAGTCTTCATCGAATGTGTCATGGCAACCCTACAAGGTAACTGCAAAAAATCCGAATCAGCCCATTGGTATCGCAGGGTACAGCATTTACCAGAATAGAAGTGATGCATATATCGATTACAAGTTCGACTCTACCCAAACTTCGGCTATTCACTTCGTTACCGTATTTCACTCCTCTAATCTTGACTCAAACTACCACTATGCTGTTCACTCCAGAGCGGGAATTCAAGGACAATTCATCGATACCGAAAGTACACCTTTCAAATCTGTTTTTTATTTTGAAAAAGGTATTTTTTCTTTTCGAATTTCGCACATCAAAAAGTACAAACTTCAAAATTCATCTGTCTTACAAGGGGTATATGTTCGTTCGAAAGAATCAGGAGCTGTTGTCTCCTCCATTGGCGTAAATGGAGCCACATTTAATCAATACAACCAAGCCGAAGATTTCAGAAAGCACATAGAAAGTTTATCCCCTGAAATAGTTATTCTTTCACTAGGCACGAATGAAGCCTTTCAAGGAAGTTCATTTTCAGACAGCCTTTTTCGAGAAGAAGTTCGTGGAATGATTCAACTGCTTGCCGGATTGGAATCTCCGCCAATAGTTGTACTTACAACTCCGCCAGGTGTAAGTATTTCACAAAAAGTAGGAAAGAGATACAGTTACGTTCCCAATCCATTGGTATCAAGAATTCAGCGCATTCAATTGGAACTAGCCAAAACCTACAACTTATATGTATTTGACTTATTCTCTTGCATGGGGGGTGAAGGAAGCATGAAACAATGGGCCGCCCTGGGTCTGACCGACTCTAAGCAAATTCATCTTTCAATGAAAGGTTACACCATTGCCGGAGAGAGCATGGCCAAAGCATTTAGTCATCATCTAAAAAAATTCCAAAATCATGATTAGTTGGAATGCCGTTATTGAGCAACTGAAGTTTCAAATAACCTCGCCACTGGTATTCAATTCGGCGTTCTTCTTTTTCTTTTTCACACTGTTTTTCGGAGTTTATGCGCTTGTTCACAAGCGGGTCACATTGCGCCTTTGGATAGTTTCATTATTCTCCTTGTTCTTTTTTTACAAAGCCTGTGGAGAGTATGTTGTGTTTATTCTTGCAGCAGCAGTGGTGGACTACAACCTAAGTCATGCCATTGCTAAATCGAACAACAGCGCACTTAAAAAAACATTACTCATTGGAAGTATTGTTCTTAATTTGGGACTCCTATTCTACTTCAAATACACCGACTTTTTCATTCAAATGATGAATGATTGGGGAAACGGGAATTATGAGTTGTTGCATTTGGCCCTTCCCGTGGGTATTTCATTCTACACTTTTGAAAATTTGAGCTACACGGTTGATGTGTACAAAGGACATTTCAAACCTGTGAACAAATTTATTGACTACCTTTTCTTCCTCTCCTATTTCCCGAAGCTCATGATGGGTCCTATTGTGAGAGCTGCAGACTTTCTGCCACAAATTCGACAAAAAATTGAATTAAAATCTGAAGATTTAAGCTATGGATTTTTCTTCATTTTAACCGGTGCATTCAAGAAAATGGTCATCAGCGATTTCTTGTATACCAACATTGTTCAGGTAGTTTTTGATGATCCAACACGCTATAGTGGACTCTATTGTTTAACTGCAGTTTATGCATACGCCATGGTCATCTACTGCGATTTCAGTGGTTATTCAGACATGGCCATTGGTATAGCGCGTTGGATGGGTTTAAAAATTGAAATTAACTTTTTGGCGCCATACCAAAGTTCTTCAATAACCGAATTTTGGAGAAGATGGCACATATCACTTTCAAGTTGGTTAAGGGATTATTTGTACATACCGCTTGGCGGAAATAGAAAAGGTCAAGTGCGTACTTATCTCAATCTCTTCATTACCATGCTCCTTGGTGGATTTTGGCACGGCGCCAACTGGACTTTCATTGTATGGGGGGCTTTGCACGGAGCGGCTCTTGCAGTTGACAAATGGGTAATGGGTAATAAAAAGCCAACCGTTCAAGTTAAAGGATTTTCTTGGAAAAAAATATTCGGAATCGCTTTCACCTTTCACTTCGTTGTTTTTTGTTGGGTCTATTTCGGTCCAAGCTCCATTGAAAAGAGTCATATCATTCTGGAGCAAATATTTACCAATATGGATGTCTCAGCGTGGAAAGAATTTCTTGTTCACTACAAATGGGTTGTTTTCGCAATAGTTGGTGCTTTCGTTCTTCACCAAATTCCGCTACAATGGAATGAAAAAATTATTTCATTGATTACCAAAACCCCATTCGTATTTAAAGTTCTCTTCTTTATCGCTATTTTGATAGTGGTTGGAATATTGAAAGCGGATGTCCCAGTGGCTCCAATTTATTTGCAGTTTTAATTGGCTTTTGTTTAAGTCGCACTTGCTTGTGAATGATTACATTTGCCAAAATTTATTACCATGCGTACTGATTTATACCAAGGTCACGATTACTATTTAATGGACGAATTGTTGACTGACGAGCACAAGCTAATTCGTGATGCCGCTCGAGAATGGGTGAAAAAAGAAGTTTCACCAATAATTGAAGAGGCCGCCGAGAATTGCAAATTTCCACAGCACCTGTTGCCTGGCCTTGCTAGCATTGGAGCTTTCGGGCCATATATTCCGGAAGAATATGGTGGAGCAGGTCTAGATCAAATAGCCTATGGTTTAATCATGCAAGAGCTTGAGCGTTGCGATTCCGGTCTTAGATCTACTGCCTCTGTACAGTCTTCTTTGGTCATGTATCCCATTTGGAAATATGGTTCAGAAGAACAACGAAGAAAATACCTTCCAAAATTGGCTAGTGGCGAATGGATTGGTTGCTTTGGTTTAACTGAACCAGATCACGGCTCGAACCCTGGTGGCATGACCACAAATTTCAAAGATATGGGTGACCATTATTTGTTGAACGGTGCGAAAATGTGGATTTCTAACGCTCCATTCGCGCAAATAGCCGTTGTTTGGGCAAAGAACGAAGAAGGAAGAATTCACGGATTAGTGGTTGAAAGAGGAATGGAAGGATTTTCAACTCCAACCATGCACGGAAAATGGAGTCTTCGCGCAAGCGATACCGGTGAGTTGATTTTCGATAACGTGAAAGTTCCGAAAGAAAACTTATTGCCCGGACGTTCAGGATTGGGCGGACCACTTTCTTGTTTAGATAGCGCGCGTTATGGAATTGCTTGGGGAGCTATTGGTGCAGCCCTCGACTGTTATGACGTTGCCTTGCGTTATTCACAAGAACGCATGCAATTCAACAAACCCATTGGAGCTTTTCAATTGCAACAAAAAAAATTGGCTGAGATGATTACTGAAATCACAAAAGCACAATTACTGACACTTCGTTTAGGTCAATTAAGAAATGAAGGCAGAGCAACAAGCGCAATGATTTCCATGGCTAAGCGTAACAACGTAGACATGGCGAAAACCATTGCTAGTAATGCACGTCAAATGCTAGGTGGAATGGGCATTACAGGAGAGTATCCAATCATGCGACACATGATGAACCTGGAATCTGTAATTACCTATGAAGGAACACACGATATTCATTTATTGATAACCGGATTAGATGTTACAGGATTTGACGCTTTCAAGTAATTTCATGAAAAATATAATTATTGCTATACTACTAACCCTGGCCTCGGCTGGGGTTTTTGCTCAACAAACTGTAGGACCACACTACACAGTTACAATACTGAACGGCGCATATCAGAGCATTGAAGAAGCAACCTCGCTTGACCAAGGTATGGTATGGGACGATCCAACCTGGACCGTTCCATTCCCCTTTCCTTTTTATACATACAATGACACTATAAACACACTATACGTTGGTGAATACGGAACTACCGTTTATGGGGTGCAAGATGATCTGCTTCTTGACATCTTCCTCATATACTATGAAGATATTGCTAACGCAGATAGCGACACCCTTGTAAGTCCTGTATCGTATACCACAATTGGCCCGCCGGGCAATCAAATTCTAATTGTGGAATGGCAAAACGTTGGATTCTATGAAGACGGAATCACGAATGGTTCATTTGAAAACCGGACAAATTTTCAGCTTTGGTTTTACCAGAACGGCGGTGTTTTTGAATACCACTATGGACCAAATTCCATCACAGCATTTGACCTCTTGCATCCCGAAGGTGGTGTCATCTGTGGATTAATAGAAAATCTAAACAGCGCATCAGGTCAAGATTGGTCAGGGTTTTATACCATGTCTGGTGCTCCTGAAAGTCCAACTGTATCAAGTCTCTCACCTATCGACTTTTTAAATTTTGGAGGGTTTCCTCCAAATTCACTTCTCAACGCTGAGCCAACAGATGGCCTTATTTATCGCTTCGAACCCACCTTTAGTGCTATTCAGGAAGTTTCAAAAGTTCAAATGCAAACTTTCCCGAACCCATGCCAAGATAAACTCACAATTCATTTTGAAGGAAATGAACCCACCCTTGCGCAAATTTGCGATGTACGTGGTAACTGGATCGAAAACTTTTTAGTTCATCCTGGTACTCAGACATATTCAACGGCTCAACTTGCTTCTGGATTATACTTGATTAGATTAAACGAAGAAACTCACTCTTTCGCGAAGCAATAAAAAATGAACCAATCTCGACCCATTCGAAATGCGTTAGTCATTGTCACTTTGGCCGTCATTTGGGGTAGTTCATTTATGCTTATGAAAAGAGGCATGAAATCAACAAACGGGGAACTTATTTTCACACCGAATCAAGTTGCTGCCTTACGCTTAGGAATTGCAGCATTGGCCATGTCGCCGTTTTTAGTTGTTTATAGAAAATTCATATCCAAAAAAAATCTGTTGTGGCTGAGTATCGTTGGCTTACTCGGAAGCGGTATACCTGCATTCTTGTTCACGAATGCTCAGTTATTCATTCACTCTTCAATGTCTGGTATTTTGAATGCTTTAACCCCTTTATTCACACTTATTATTGGGTACTTCTTTTTCAAAAAGAAAATATTAGTCAATCAACTTCTTGGAGTAAGTCTCGGATTTATTGGAGCAGCTGCACTCATTTCGCTTCGCGGACTTGGTGATAGTCAGAATTTAGCCTATAGCGGTCTCATTATTTTGGCCACCATGAGTTACGGCGTAAGTGTAAATACCATTCATAGTAAACTGCAAGGTGTGCCTGCCGCCGCAATAAGTGCCATATCCTTGGCAATTGCAGGGATCCCATGTATTTTTTTCGCATTGACTAACGGCGTTGTGGCAACGCTCCAAGAAAACGCATTCGGATGGTCTGGATTTATAGCCATTGCCACATTGGCGCTTCTAGGCACCGCATTGGGAAACCTTCTCTTTTTCAGTTTTACACAGCGCGTTGGAGCACTTGCAGCATCGAGCATTACATATCTCATTCCTGTTGTTGCAATTCTTTGGGGAGTTGCAGATAACGAACCCTTTACCTGGCTTCACGGTATTTTTGCAGGTATTATCATAACTGGAATATATCTTGTGAACCGGAGCAGAACAATCTGATTACATGCAATTATTTTGGTTATTAACAATTTCGAGTTATATTTGCACCCCTTAAAAGGAAATTTTAACACTAAAAATTAACGTTATGTACGCAATTGTTGAGATAGCAGGGCATCAGTACAAAGTACAAAAAGATCAGCAGATCTTCGTTAATCGTTTGCAAAATGAAGAAGGTAGCAAAGTTGACTTTGACAAAGTTCTTCTAACAGACGACAACGGAAAGATAACTGTTGGCGCCCCAGCTGTAGATGGTGTAAAGGTGACCGCACGCGTAGTGAAACACCTCAAAGGAGACAAAGTTATTGTCTTCAAAAAGAAACGTCGCAAAGGATATCAGAAGAAAAATGGTTTCCGTGCGTATTTGACCGAATTGGTTATTGAAAAAATTGGATAATCACTTAATCTCTTAGAACAATGGCACATAAGAAAGGTGAAGGTAAAGTAAAGAATGGACGCGAGTCGGAAAGTAAACGATTAGGCGTAAAAATTTATGGCGGTCAAGGATGTATCGCTGGAAATATTATTGTTCGTCAGCGTGGTACGCGTCACAATCCCGGCGAAAACGTCGGAATTGGTAAAGACCACACGTTGTTTGCTTTGATTGATGGTACAGTTGAGTTCCGCAAGAAAAAAGACAACAAATCATTTGTTTCGGTTGTTCCTTTTCAGGCTTAACCCCGAGACAATAAATACATTTAAAAACTCTCGGTTCGCCGAGAGTTTTTTATTTCAACCAAACCCATTGTAAATTCGCATTATGCTACAAGTACCCTATTTAAGAGAAAACCTAGAGGCTGCATTGGCCGGACTAAGTAAGCGCAATAAAGACTTCACCGCGACAGTTCATGACATTCTCTTGGTTGATGAAAAAAGAAGAAAAATTCAGAATGAACTCGATGGTCAACTTGCAGAAGCAAATCAGCTCGCAAAGTCAATTGGAGACTTATTCAAGTCAGGCAAAAAAGAAGAAGCAGATGAATTAAAGAAAAGAACTTCTGAACTAAAAGAATCTACTAAAGAATTAGAGGTACAGCTTCAAGCGCTAGAGGAAGAGCAAAAACAGCTTCTTTATCTTGTACCCAATGTTCCTCATCACAGTGTTGTCTTCGGTAAAGGTGCTGATGAAAATGAAATTGTTTATAGTTCTGGCGATGCACATGCGAACACAACAAATAAGCTCCCCCATTGGGAACTTTGCGAAAAATATGACCTGATTGATTTTGAGCTTGGAGTTAAAATTGCCGGAGCAGGATTTCCCGTTTACAAAGGAAAAGGAGCAAGACTTCAGCGTGCGCTAATTAACTTCTTCTTGGATCAGGCTCAAGCGGCAGGATATCAAGAATTTCAACCGCCACATTTGGTAAATGAAGCCAGTGGATACGGCACAGGACAGCTCCCCGATAAAGAAGGACAAATGTACCATGTTGGTATCGATGACTTGTATCTGATCCCCACAGCTGAAGTTCCATTGACCAACCTGTTTCGTGATGTGATGTTGAAGGAAGAGCAATTACCAATTAAACTCACCGGATATACACCGTGCTTCAGAAGAGAAGCGGGTTCATACGGGAAGGATGTACGCGGGTTGAATCGCCTACATCAGTTCGACAAGGTTGAAATTGTTCAGCTTGCTCATCCTTCAAAAAGTTACGAGCACCTTGAGGAAATGGTAGCACATGTAAAGGGGCTTTTGAATCAGCTTGAACTTCCATTTAGAATACTTCGCTTGTGTGGCGGTGACATGGGGTTCACCTCAGCACTTACGTTCGATTTTGAAGTCTTCAGTGCTGCTCAAGAACGTTGGTTGGAAGTAAGCTCAACTTCAAATTTTGAAACCTTTCAAGCCAATCGTTTGAAATGCAGATTTAAAGGCTCTGATGGGAAATCACAACTCGTTCACACATTGAATGGAAGCGCACTTGCTTTGCCCCGAATTGTTGCAGCTTTGCTAGAGAATCACCAAGATGAAAATGGCATTCGCATTCCACAAGCCCTAGTTCCCTATTGCGGATTTGAAAGAATTAATTAATTATGAAAACCATTGTCTTCGCGTTCATTTGTCTGACCATTTTCAGTTGCTCTACACCTGATCGTTCCAAATATGTGCAGCAACTCGATTCACTATCCACCGCTTTGGAGAATACAGCTCAAAAATACGAGGCACTTCAATTGGATCAAGTACAATCAAGAATAGATACCGTAAATGCGCATCTGGAATATATTCAGAGTAACTATCAAGGCGATATGAAAAAAGACATGTCTTTTGAATTGAGCGAATATCGAAGCATTCGAAAACTAATTCCCGAATTGGGAAACAAAAGAGAAGAAATTTCAAACAACCTAGCCATTTCTCGAATTCAAATTACAGATTTGAAAAAAGCCATCAATGAAAACGCAACCCATGATGCGGTTGGAAACGAAATGAACGATGTCTATTACAAAAAAATAATTGCTCAAGAAATAAACGCCAATAAAGACCTCGTGAGCAAAATGGAATTTATTATCTCCAGAACAGACAGCGTGTACAACAGATACAATAGACATTACACCCAAGTAAAATATTGGGTAGATAGCCTGCGTTCTTCACGTGTTCGAATTCTACCATAATGAAGAAAATTCTGCTCATTTTACTTACTTCGCTTATTACACATAGCTTCTATGCACAAGAAGATTTAGAATTAGCACTTCATTACTATAACGGAAAACAGTACGAGCAAGCCAAACTCTATTTCGATAAATTGGCGAATGATGGTGTGAATGTCTCACCCTTTTTTCAAGAATACAAGCAAACTCTATTGGTTTTAAATGAATTCAAAACAGCAGAGTCCTTGTGCAAAAAAAGAATCAAAGCATTGAAAGATGCAGAAAGTTATTTTCATTTAGGCACTGTATACATTGCGTGGAAAAAGGAAAACGAAAAATCTGAGGCATTTACTACCGCAATTGAAAAAACCCCCGCTTATCGAATTCCAATTTTAGAAACGGCTTTATTATTTTCAGACATCTACGAATATGAATGGGCATTGAAAACATTCGAGAAGGGCAAGTTAGAAAGTAAAGACCAGTATACATTTAGCTATGAAATTGCAAATACACAAGGAGCACTCGGAAATTTCACTGGCATGCTTGCAGCCTATTTAGATATTCTTTCAGAAGATGCAAGCATGCTCGGCGAAATTGAATCATCTCTGATGCAGAATATTGATTTTGTAGAAGACGAATCAAAATGCACTGAACTCAAAACCTTGGTATTAAAACGCATTCAAAGTGAACCCAACCAAACCATTTACTCTGAACTACTAAGTTGGTTTCTAATTCAACGGAATGATTTTAACGGTGCATACACCCAACTTTTTGCTTTAGACAAACGAAACAACGAAAATGGCCAAAGACTAATGAATTTGGGCGCCCTGGCACAAAGCAATCAAAAATTCGATGTTGCAAGTAAATGCTTCAACGCGGTAATTGCCAAAGGAAACCAAAATCCATTTTACGGCCAAGCCTGCATAAAAAAGCTTCAAAGCACATCTTCATTCCTTCGAAGTAAACCAAATGCAAGCAAAGAAGAATACCTTCAAATTGATTCTGAATATAACACGATACAAGGTCAAATCAGTCAGCCTCAGGATGTAGCCCTATTGAAAAAGGATTGGGGTCATTTAAAAGCATTTCATCTATCAGATGCCAAGGCTGGAGAGGTATTGTTGAGAGAGGCTCTCGCAGTGAATGGACTCTCACGTATTTCAATCGCAGAGATTAAATTGGAATTGGCCGATATCTTATTATTTCAAAATAACATTTGGGAAGCATCTCTTTTATACTCACAAGTAGAACTTGATTTTAAAGAAGATGTTCTTGGTCACGAAGCAAAATTTAAAAATGCAAAAATCTCTTTTTATACCGGAGATTTTGAGTGGGCACAGGGACAATTGGATGTGTTAAAAGCCTCCACTTCTAAACTTATTTCAAATGATGCTATGCAGCTCTCCTTGCTCATTACAGACAACTTCAACATGGATACCATTCCATTACCCATGATGCAATTTGCCAGAGCTGATTTACTTGCATTTCAAAATAGAAATGAAGCATGTTTTCAAACATTAGATAGCATTACCAATTCCTTTCCCAACCACAGTCTTACAGATGAAATTATTTTTTTAAAAGCCAAAATTTACAGGAAAGAAGGAAATATAAATGAAGCACTAAGCTTCTATGAAACCATACTGAACATTCATTTCAATAGTGTATACGCAGACGACGCCCTCTTTGCAATGGCGGAAATCAATGATCTCGATTTAAACCAAAAAGAAATCGCTCATACTTTATATGAGCGAGTCCTTACTGAGTATCCAGGAAGTTTATTTGTGGTTGAAGCTCGGAAACGATTCCGAGCCTATATACCCTAACGTTTCATAAACTTCGTTTTTCCCAGAAGATAAAGGCCCGAACTAAGTTCACTAACTAGAATCTTATTGGTTCCCGGATAAAGCTGCACAGTTCGAATCAATTCTCCCAACGCATTCACCATTCGAATCAGTTGCTCTTGTTCCGTTCTCACTAAAATAAAATCATCGGCAATAGTTGGATAGATTTCCAAATCAGCTAAATTTTCCAATTCAGTCACATTCACTCCACAAGTAGGATCGAAAGCAGTTCCTGGAGAACCGTTTGGACATCCTGCAAACCAATTCTCCCAGTGATTCATGCGTGCAGTGGTACTTACCAACTCCAATGTCTTCCCTCCACCATTGGGTTCAACTGTCCACGGAGAAACATTTAAATAATTCACTGAAAATCGCAGTTTACCTGTTTCATCGAAAACAAGCACACCTTCTGTTCCACCCAAAGAAATTTGGGTTGGTAAAATGACATTTGATACACCAGGATGAATTGCATTAAACAACGCATCATCTTGAGCAAATACAAGATATCCGTGAGCTGGCAATACTGTACCAATCGGAATTAAAAAACCATTTGAAATTCCACCATCACTTACAACCCAGCCACCAAGATTTAAATCGTAATCTAATGTGGAATGAAGTTCAAACCAGTCGCCAGCATCTGCCGTTACAGCAGATTTATAATTAATCTCAGAAACAACAACCGCACTATCACATGGAAAATAAGCATTTCCAGGCGATCCATCTACACAACCCGCAAACCATGCTTGAGGTAAATTCGCATTTAAACTCGGGTCATCTAATTCAAGAGAACGACCGAATCCATTAACTCCCAAAGGCCATGGCCAAGAAGTTTCATAGGTCAGCTCTTGGTATGGATTACCAAGATGAGAAAGGATGCGAATAGTCTCTGATGTATTATTCAATGAAAATCCCAACGGACCAATTACATGTTGTACATTCGGGTACATGGCATGGAATGCCGCGGTATCTTCAGCTACCACAAGATAACCTCCTGCAGGTATTCGGGTTGAAATTGGAAATTCAAAATTGTGAAAGGTGTTGGTATCACGAACAGAACAACCAGATAAATCCATATCTACACTCATGGTATTGTGAATTTCAAACCAATCACCACTTTGCATAGAATTTTCTGGTTCAGGCATAACCTCTGAAATATAAATTGGATCATCAACGGAGCTTCCTTCAAACCATGCTATAAATGCTGCATTCACAGTCGGAGTTATAGTAAGCGTATCGCTGTAATTCATAGATGAAAGCACACTATTGGGTGACCAGTGACTGAATGTATACCCTGGATTTGGAATTGCGGTTAACTTGACTGGAACCCCCTGAAAGTAGATGCCAGACCACGGATACTCATTCTCTCCAGGTTCAATGGTAGAAATGTGAATACGACCTGCTCCTGCAGGATAAACATCAAGAGAGAAACTAACCTGACCATTCAAAGAGAAATGATTTTGAATAACCTCTCTTGCACCATTTATGCGTGCGGCATTCCAGTTTAACATATTTGTCATTGTGGAATTAAAGCTCCATATATCTCCACCCCACATGGTGTGGTGACGAGATATCCATGGAGACACCTCGTTGAGCATGGCTGCTCCCAATGTATTTACCTCATCTTGCTGCCAAATGGTATTGATCAAATCAGCATAACGATCAATGAAATAAATTCGAAACGTTTCATTTTGAAGAAGCTTGGAACAGATAACATCCAGATGTATAAATGGATCATTCACCGCTTGAACAATAAAATTTTCATTTGAAGGAGCTCCAGTTAATCCATATCCAAAATCTAAATCCATTAACATCATTCGCCACTTCTGACCCGGTACATGCCAAAATTTAATGTTATTGGGATATCCGTTGCTCCAATCTCCATTACCGTAATATGTTTCTGCAATGATGTAATCTGCAAAATTTTCAAGATCTATTAGTGAATCTGCTAACGAATAAAAATCAAATGAGCTTGGGTCAGCATTCGAAATGATGTTATACATTTCGTTGAAATTATCTAAGGTTCCGTCATTGGCATCCATACCCATGTAATTCTCTGTAATAACGGATGCGTCATCTGACTCATAGCCCCAGTTACTCTCTACCCAATGTTTGTTCAGCGTTTCACGAAGCTCATATTCACCAAAATATTCACCATTTAAAAAGACAATTACAGGAGTATATCCCATGTAATCCGTGTGTGTATTTTTTGTTAATCGTTGCATAAAAGCATCGCGCATACGCGAGCCGTAATAATCATTCCCGCCGTTTCTAAGATTAAACCCTTTGTATTCCGTAATGAATGGTTTATCTGGTATGCAGGGATAATTGATTTTGGAAAAGCCATACTCATCGCGACATTTCACCCGAAAACTTTTTTGAGGTTGGGCTCTAGACCAACCCCCGTGAATTTTCAAACCAATAGCCCCCTCAAATTTCTGAGTACTATCAGTTGCTATGTATTCGATGTATGAAAATCGCTCCCAATCTTCCCAAATATTGGATCCAAAATAGGGGAAGTTGGGATCATAATCAGGCGGCCCTAAAACATAAATACCCGTATTGTAATCATACAAATTTGATGCGTCAGTTGAAATGGATATGACAGGCAGACCTATGAGCGTCTCACTGATAACATATGTATTCTTCTCTGTTTCACTTGGCCATTGTTGACCCGATGGATCAAAGCTTCTTGCGGAAACAACCGTTGTTTCTGTAATTGAAAGAGCATTTGTAAATAGCGGTGACAACAAGGTTGGAATACTTCCATCTAAGGTGTACCGAATTTCTACATTTGGATCTAGACTAGAAATTGAAATGGTTTGTCCTACTCCATATATGCCCGCAGGAATTGACAAAATAGGCTTGGTCACAAATCCAGAATAGCAGATTGCACTATTCAGGGCATTGGGTGAAGGCACGTTACTAAAACACCACGATAGACCGCTGTGGTTATAAGAAAAATCCACATCCATTTGTGGAGCTGTAACTAAATCAGCCGGTGCGCCATTGGGGAGACTGAGCATGATTTGATCACCCGTGCTAATTTCGAAATTCGTGTGCCATTCACTATCTGCAATCAAATTCATCCAAGTTAACGCAGGACCAAATTGAACCGCAGAACCACTCACACCCGCCGCTAAATATGCATTGCTTGTTAAATCACTCGAATTTACAGTTGCATTGTGCACCTGAATGGCCAAAACGTTTTCACCATTCACAAGAATTCCCTCCAGCGAAGACATACTCACTTCAAATTCGTCCAATGCAATTCCCTGATAGCCATTTGCCTCATGATTTCCGGCAGCCAAGCTGTTGAATACTGGTGGTGTTCCTGCAGTGCCAACATTGGCTCTTGCAATCTCAACTCCATTAATGAACGCCACAAAACCATCATCATAATCCATGTAAAGCTTTAGAAATTCGATTGACGAAACATCGGTAAGATTGAACGTCTTACGCAGAAAGACACTTGTAGCGGTAGAAATGAGGGTGCCATCATCATTATCCCCAAATCCAACACCACCTAAACCGGTAGACCAACCAACTAACGTCTGATTCGGTAATCTCCATGAAGCATCCGGTTCAGAGGAAGGTACTAAATATTGCCACGTATAATTCGCTGCAATAACCGTTTCGTAATGATCAATTACAGGTATTCTATTTTTCCCGCTTGCCCATATGAGCTTGTGTTCACCGGGTTGCAATTGATAATTGGGTAAAATGCATTTAAAAGGTTGGGTTGGATCATTGGTAAGACCATAGTCGGCAATATTTACGCTTAAAGACCCCGTATTTCTTATTTCTAACCAATCATTGTATTCACCATCCTCATCAGCAATGAAATTCATGTTGGTATGACCCAACTCGCTCAATTCTACTTGCGCAAAAAATGAGAAAGGAAGAAAAATAAATAATCCGAAAAGTAGAATTTGTTTTTGCATGTATTCGAGAATCAATTCTCGTAAAAGTAATTGATTGGAAACATTTCTAACGAAAGAATCGACTTAAATGAGTGAAAGGTAAGTTCAAACTATATTTGCAAAAATCTCAATCAATGAAAAATATTGCAGTCAT
>CAYSEX010000038.1:0-23432 GCA_964430305.1 uncultured Chryseobacterium sp. | reverse complement strand
CTTGAAGCTTTAAGTTTTTTTTCAATTTGAGTAAAGACAAGAAGTCTATCTTCTACACGTGGTAGTGATCGCAATGGGTCCATTTCCCATGGAATATCAGGATAACATAGGAACACCAGTTGAATCGCAGAATTTGAAAGGGGCATTTCAATCTGAAATTCCCATTCGTTCCATACTTCTAACATAGACTGATCACCATCGAAGATCACATAGTCATGGTCAAAATCGGCCCCATATTGCGCAAGGCTCATTTCAACAATATGCATGAAATCTTCTTTATTTGCACGCTGTTTTTTTTCTGACTCTAGAAAAATTCTCGCGTATTCTGGAATGAATGCTGCATTTGAAAGGCGCTTTGAAACCCACTCTGCGAAAGTAGATTTTCCTGAAGATTCAGGACCGGTAAATGCAATGCGTATCGACATCTTTTTTGTTACTTTGCAAAGATGTCACAATCTTCAAGATTAAACAATAAATTAAAGCAACGCGATTTCAAACTGAACGCCTTGTTGGAACTAACGGAAGCAATCAATGCCAATTGGTCTGAAGAAGAATTGCTGTTTCAGTTTCAGAATATTGTAGATGTGCATTTGGGTATTAGCAAATTTGCTTTATACGTGAATCGCGGAGCGTGGGAGTGTGTACTTAATTACGGTGAAGGAAATACTACGTTTGAAATTCCGGATAGAGAATTTTTCTTTGAAAATACGGGCGTGTCATTTTCAGAAAATAGTGAGTATGATGTGCTCATTCCTGTCTTGCATAACAATGAGCCATTAGCTCTTGTAATGGCCGGCGACCAGCAAGAGTCAATGGGAATTAGCCCTGCAGTTAAACACATGCATTTCATACAAACGTTGACTTCTGTTATGGCTGTTGCTCTCGAGAACAAACGACTACTCGTCAATTTTGTGCAGCAGGAACGCTTGAAAAAGGAGTTAGAACTTGCTGCTGATATGCAAATGATGCTTCTGCCCTCTGTATTTCCGAATACACCATTATGGGATGTGCAAGGGCTGTACAGGGCCCATCAGCAAGTTGGGGGTGATTATTATGATGTGTTTGAAACACAAAACGGAAAGTGGGTTTTTTGCATTGGCGATGTTTCTGGAAAAGGAATGCCCGCTGCATTTCTCATGTCGAATTTTCAAGCCTACGTGCGGAATGCTTTTGAAATGGAGCAAGTAGATTTTTTGAAGCTTGCAAAAAAACTCAATGAACGTGTTTGGAATGCTGCTCAAGGAGAAAAATTCATAACCTTTTTCCTTGCCGAGTTCGATTCTCAGATGAATACTGTTCGATACATCAATTGTGGTCACAACCCTGTTTTGCACAGAACGCAAAGTGGAATAAATGAATTGAAGGCCACCTCTATTGGCCTAGGCATGCTAGATGAATTGCCGTTTGTTTCTGTTCAAGAGGTTCGTGTTTCTTCAGGAGACTGCATGCTTTGTTACACAGATGGATTGGTGGAAGTTGAAATTGCGCAAGATGAAGACTACGGATTGGAGCGTGTGAAGGAAAGCATGTCTAAGGCAAAAACGGCGAAGGATCTTGTTTTCGATGTGGAACAGGCTGTTAATAGGGTCAGAGGTGAAAATTTATTTGCTGACGATGTAGCTATTCTTGGTTTGAATTGGAAGTAGTGTTTTCCTTTTCATGGTACATGTCCATGGAAACCAGTATAGCAAAAAAGGCCCAAAACGGAACAGACGCCTTGTCTGTGTCGAGATAATTATTCAATGTTCCATGCACGAAATAGGTAAATAGTCCCAAAAACACCATGGCAATGGTAATTTTATTTTCCCGAATGTTCGCTCGGTAGTAGAGTTTAAACCCAAGATGCAATAGATAGAAAAGAATAGCAAGTATCAATGCTGCGCCGAATACACCTTGTTCTGCCAAGGGCCCAAGGTATTCACTATGTGCATTTCCGCCATCACCGTTGTTTGTAGAAATAATGGTTCTGTCTTTCGCACGTTGGAAAGGAGCATATACAAATTGATACGTTCCAGGTCCCCATCCGGTAATTGGTCTTTCCTGAAATAAAGCCAGCGCGCAATTCCATCGGTTCAATCTTTCCAGGTTTGAAGCATCAGATGAAACATTGGAAATGGAACTTACGTGCTCGTCTAATTTATCTGAACTTTCTTGCTTATTTTGTCCCAATTGCTGCTCAATACTGCTCCATGAGAAAAGCAAAATGGCCACGGCACTGAACGTGGTTATGAGTACCGTTTTTAATTTTATTTTGAAAAGCAGAACAACGAACAATGCCGCTGCTAGGAAAACACTAATCCATGCGGCACGCGTATAGGATAAAACCAGACCAATTGTAATCACTAAAAAGGCGAGGTAGTATAGAAAAGTAAGTAACGCATTTTTCTTTGATAAGAACAGTTGACCAATCACCACAGGGAAGAACATGGCAAGTACGGCACCATAAGAAGTGTGATCTTTGAAAAAAGGTTCCATGACCCAATGCGCACTTTCTTTATCGAACAAAAATTGAGCATGCCGAAATACCGTATATCCAATGACAACCATGAAGGGGGCAAGGTAGAAACCGAAGAATCGATTGATGTTTTTTGGATTTTGAAACAGTTGGGTGCCAATGAGGTAAAAACCACTAATGAACCACAAGCGAGTTGCAATAAATTTAAATGACACAACCGGAAATTCACTTGTTACTGCGGTGAAAATCATCCAAAGCAAATACAAACCGAGAAGTTTGGTGAAAGGGTGTTTGTAGATTTTTTTATCAATGCTTTGTCGAGATAAAATTTTATAAATCATTAAAACCAACAAAGCCGCAATAATAGGTTCAGTTGGAAGGTACATGCCAATGGGGGCAATTTCCAGTGACTCCAGGTTTATGCTGAGTGGGGTAGATAAAACAGTGAAAAACCAGATCCATTCAATTTTATAAATGGCTAACCAGATGGCAATAACAATGAAAGGAAGAAGGGCAATGAAATACCATTCTGAGGCAATGCATACGGCTTGTATGAGTGCGAACAAAACGCCCCAAAAGAAAAATTGTTTTGGACTAAGTTGGAACGTGGCAGCGTTCATAGACTAGTCAAATTTTTTCAAGAGATGTAAATTCTCCCGAACCAAAATAGCTGCCACACCGAAAACAAAAGCTGATATGGCTGAAATAACCACAATTAACCAGCGAACAGGGTATGATTTCTTATCAGCAGCCGCGGCTTTGTCAACAACCAATTGCGAGGACAAGCGCGACTCTACGTCAATTTTCATTAAATCAAATCGTTTGCGTAAAACTTGCATTTTTTCGTACCCGCCATCAATTTCACTTTCCAACTTCTTGTATTGAGTTCCATATTGAGAGAGAAAATCCATTTGATCTTTAATCTCCTGAGCTCGATCTGGGTGTCCCTCTGCAATGGCGGTTCCATATTGCTCAGTTAAATAAGCAATCTGATCCTTATAGCTGTACACCCCACGGCGCTGCAGTTGTTGCATGCTATCTTCTAGGGTTTTGATTTCAATTTGTAAGGCTTCAAGTGATGATTTTGCATAGAGGAAGGCAGTCATGGCGCGTTCACTTCTCATTTTGTTACTCACAGAGTCGGTGAGAGCAGCAATATCATTGGCCATGTCACGCGCTCTCTCAGGACTAGCATCCATTACTGTAATTTCAATAGATCCAAAACGAGTGAGGTTGGCAGCGACATTATCAGCATATACTTTTCCTATAAGAGTATTCGCACCTCGGTCTTCTTTTTTAATTTCATACACCTGCCACAAGTTGTATTTTTCAATGATTCGTGAGCGAATCTGATCAGAGTTAATGATTTGCATTAATCGTTCAGCGTCTTCTTCTTCACCATACGCAAGTAAATCTTGTTTTTTTACATCTTCCAACAGCTGTTCACCAAAACTATGTTGTTGGGAAGCAAAAAGAACAACGGTACTCTTGTATTTTTCTTCAATTAAGAAAGACGCGCCTGCAGCCAAAACTGCTGCAATGATAGTGAGACCAATCAGTTGCTTTCTCCATTTATAGACCAAAACAAGCAGGTTCGAGGATTGTAGGTTGTTGTTTTCAGATTGAGTCATGATTTTGGAAAAGTTCGGCCAAAGTTACGGGTATTTCTCATTTTTGCCACATTAACACTTTTTTTCACTACTTATTGCCGAGGATGTATTATTTTTGCGGCCGAATTTCAATTCTAAATAAATGTCAGCACAATCAGGTAAAGTTGTACAAATCATTGGTCCTGTGGTAGACGTAACGTTTCCAACAGGTCAAAAACTTCCAAATATTCTAGACGCTTTGGTGGTAAAGCGTAACGGTATGGATGATCTAATTCTAGAGTGTCAAAAGCACGTAGGTGAGGATACAGTTCGAGCTATTGCAATGGATGCTACTGAAGGTCTTCAGCGTGGAGCTGAAGTTATTGCTCTTGGTCAAAGCATTACCATGCCAACCGGAGATCAAATCAAAGGTCGTCTTTTCAACGTTGTTGGAACAGCAATCGATGGTATTGGTGAAGTAAGCAAAGAAGGCGGTTATGGTATTCACCGTGCTGCTCCTAGATACGAAGATTTGTCTACCTCTACCGAGGTGTTGTTTACAGGTATCAAGGTAATTGACTTGATTGAGCCATATGCAAAAGGTGGAAAGATTGGATTGTTCGGTGGTGCCGGTGTAGGTAAAACCGTATTGATCATGGAATTGATTAACAACATTGCAAAGGCTTACGAAGGATTATCAGTATTCGCAGGTGTTGGAGAGCGTACCCGTGAAGGAAATGACTTGTTGCGTGAGATGATCGAATCTGGCGTTATTAAATATGGTAAGGAATTCGTTCATGGCATGGAGAACGGTGACTGGGATGTAACGAAGGTTGATAAAGAAGAACTGGCTAAGAGCCAAGCAACTTTGGTGTTTGGTCAGATGAATGAGCCCCCCGGATCTCGTGCTCGTGTGGCACTTTCTGGTCTTACTGTTGCGGAATATTTCCGTGATGGTGATGAAAAATCAGGTGGCCGTGATATTCTTTTCTTCATTGACAACATCTTCCGTTTCACTCAAGCTGGTTCTGAAGTATCTGCCCTTTTAGGTCGTATGCCTTCTGCAGTAGGTTACCAGCCAACACTTGCCTCTGAAATGGGAGCTATGCAAGAGCGTATTACTTCAACCAAACGCGGATCTATCACCTCAGTTCAGGCGGTATATGTACCTGCAGATGACTTGACTGACCCTGCGCCAGCAACCACATTTGCTCACTTAGATGCAACCACTGTATTGAGTCGTAAAATTGCTGAATTGGGAATTTATCCTGCGGTTGATCCGTTAGATTCTACCTCTCGAATTTTAACTCCTGCAATTGTTGGTGAAGAACACTATGCATGCGCGCAGCGTGTAAAAGGAATTCTACAACGTTACAAGGAACTTCAAGATATCATTGCCATTCTTGGTATGGATGAATTGTCTGAAGAAGATAAATCTGCCGTTTATCGTGCACGTAAGATTCAACGCTTTTTGTCTCAGCCTTTCCACGTTGCTGAACAGTTCACTGGTATACCTGGTGTTTTGGTTCCAATTGAAGAAACAATCAAAGGCTTTAACATGATTTTAGACGGTGAGTGTGATGCTTATCCAGAGGCCGCATTCAACTTGAAAGGATCAATTGAAGAAGCAATTGAAGCAGGTAAGAAAATGATGGCAGAATCTGCGAAATAAGAAAGTAAGATTGTATGCATGTTGAAATTATAACCCCAGAACATCAGCTCTTCGAAGGAGAGGCATCTTATGTTTTTCTTCCTGGAAGCGCTGGTGGTTTGGGTATTTTAAATAACCACGCCCCACTAATTTCATCTTTGAAAAAGGGTGAGGTTCGCGTAAAAGATGCTCAAGGTAAAGAGCAAAGCTTCAGCATCAACGGCGGAACCGCTGAAGTGTTGAACAACAAAGTAATTGTTTTAGCTGAATAAATAATTTCCCAACTGGGAAATGCATAACCTCCATTCGTATGAATTTAGAATTGATCCAATCCGATTCGCTTCGCGGCGAGTTGAAAATAACCATTGAACACGCTGACTACGCAGAAAAAGTAGATGCAAGTTTAAAAAACTATCGCAAGCGCGTTGAGCTGCCAGGTTTCCGTAAAGGAACAGTTCCAGCTTCTTTGGTAAAACAACGTTTTGGAAAATCAATTCTTGCAGAAGAAATAAACGGAATTCTTCAAGCAGAAATGTCAAAGTATATTTCTGAAAAGAATCTAGACCTTTTAGGTAGTCCCATTCCCAAAGAAGGAGACGATGTTGGTGATTGGGATAACCCCTCAACCTTCGTGTTCTCATACGAATTGGGATTTGCCCCAAGTTTCGATCTGAAACTTGACAAAAAAATGTCATTTACCCTAAACAGAGTTGATCTTTCTGATGAACTTGTTAATCGTCAAATGAACGACTTCGCGAAACGCCACGGACAACTTTCAAAACCAGAGGTGACCGAAGACGCAGACATGGTTATGGCTGAATTGACCGAACTAAATGAAGATGGTTCAGTGAAAGAAGGTGGTATTGCGAACAAATCATCTGTCTTCATTGAATACATCAAAGACGAAGCAACAAAAGCAAGTTTAATAGGTAAAAGCATTGGAGATGTAGTGGTAGTTGATCCGTTCATGTTGAATGCAGATCATGAAGATTTATCAAAAATGCTTGGTATTACACACCATGAATTGCATCACTTGAATTCAAAATTCAATTTGCACATTACGGAAATCATGCGCATGCTTCCCGCTGAATTGAATCAAGAACTGTTCGATAAACTTTTCGAACCGGGTGCAGTTACTTCAGAAGAACAAATGCGCGAGCGTGTGAAAGCAGATTTAGCAAACATGTTCGAAAAGGATAGCGAGTGGTTGTTTAAACGCGACTTTGCCCGTCAAATCGTTGATTTAGTAGACATACAACTTCCAGATGATTTCTTGAAAAGATTCATTACCATAACCAATGAAAAACCAATTGATGCGGTTACGTTGGAAATGGAATACCCCGGGTATGCAAGAGGTTTACGTTGGCAGTTAATTGAAAACAAAATCATCAAAGAAAACGAATTGAAAGTTTCTGTAGATGATGCCATGGCTTTTGTTAAAGAGCAGCTGGTTGAGCGATTCAAATCATATGGTTTGCCTGTTGACGATGAGCGCGTTGAAGAATTAGCAAAACAGACGCTTTCCAAACAAGAAGAAGCAAAAAACGTTTATGACAGTTTGTATGAAACCGCAATTATGAAAGTGGTTATGGCAAATTGCAACATTGAAGAAAAGGCGGTGTCTTATGAAGAATTCCGCCACATGTCTCAACACTAAGTGTTGAGACTTATTCTTCGTTCAATAGAGACATCTTTTCTTTGATCTCGGAAATCTCGCGCTGAGCAGCCTTGATTTTCTTCTCTATCTCTTTTCTCATAGATTCAGCACCCTTACCGGTGAAGAATCCCATGTTGTTCTCGTATTGCTTGATGTCTTGATTGAGCTTGTCAATTTTGTCTCGCAAAATGTTGCGCTCTTTTCGAACCCCCGTTTCACCGGTAGATTTAATATTGCTTACACGTGCTTTGAAACGTGTCATTTCTTGCTCCTTTCGATCCGTATTAAGCTTTCCGTACTTCGCATCCAGGGCCGCCTTGTGTCTTGCCTGAATGGTTGCATACTTTTCTCTCGGAACATGACCAACGGCTTGCCATTTCTCATTGAACTCACGAAGCATGTTTAAATCGGTTCCCTTATTCCCCGTTAACTCAGTATTTTCGAGTTCAGTCAATAAAGCTTCTTTCAAAAGCAAGTTTTCTTCCTGTTGACCACTTAATTCACCAAAGTGTTCTTTTTTACGTTGGAAAAATAAGTCACACGCACTGCGGAATCTCTGCCACAACTTTTGTTCTTCTTTATCTGCACTGCCAATGGTTTTCCACTTTTCTTGCAATTGTTTAATGGCATCGGTGGCTTTTTTCCAATCCTCACTCTCTTGAATTTTTTTCGCTTCTGCAACAATGGCTTCTTTGGCAATCTTGTTGGCTTCAGCTAGCTTTTTCTTCGCTTCATAAAACGCTGTGCGCTTGGCAAAGAACAAATCACACAGTCCACGAAACTCTTGCCACAACTCTTCATTTTCTTTTTTCTTAACCCAACCGGTTGTGCGCCACTCCTCTTGCAGTTTCATCACCTCATCGGTCCATTTATTCCAAGATGCATGCTGACCCAATTCAATGGCAAGCACCTCTTTCATTTTCTCAATGAGGGTTTGTTTTTTCGCAAGGTTTTCCTCGCTATTTTTATTCAGCACATCATAATGGGCTTGAATACGCTCCTGTTCAACACGTAACGCATTGAAGAAGGTGTCACCCAATTCTTTGAAAATTTCTTTCGGCACAGGTCCAATTTCCAACCACTCACGTTGCAGTTTTCTCACCAAAACTTCCAACTCGTTGATGGATTCAATAGCAGTGAGTTCAGCAACCTGCGAAATCAATTCTTCCTTTCTTTTCTGATTAACTTTTAAATCGTTCGCTTGTAATTCTTTGTAAATATTAATGTGATAGAAGAAATCTTGGTTTGCTTTATTCCAGCGTTCAATGAGGGCCGGATACTTATCGCCAGGAACATCTCCTGTAGCATCCCAATATTCTTTAATTTCCTTCTGAACAGAAAACGCTTTTCCAATGTTCTCCTCACTTTTTGAAAGACGCTCCATGCGGTCGCACAAGTCAGTTTTAATTTCGAAATTGCGCGCTCGCTCGGCAGCAAGTTTTTTTCCTGCCTCCTGAATTTTATCTTCATACTCCTTCAGCAACTCCTGAAATTTACCCTCAAGCTCGTGTGGCGTGTAGGTGAATTCAGCATCTGGATTTTCAGCATTAGCTGCGCGAAATTCTTCCAATTGAATATGCTTCTCCTTGGTCGTTTCAGATTTCCATTCGCCACGAATAGTTCTCACCTGGTCACGCACGCTCATTATGTCCTCCGCTTGAAGCACACTTGTAAACTTCTCTATTAATTCCGCTTTCATCTTTGGTTTTTCGTCAAGAGTTGCGCGAATTTAACACGAAAATTCTGAAAATCTTTCTCTTCTTGTACTTTTGGAAATAAGATGGAAACACAGTTGGAATATTCAGTCGTATTGGCGAAAATGAAGACCTATTGCAACAAGGCTGAACGCTGTGAAAAGCAGGTTAAAACCAAGATGCAACGCCTTGCTGTTCCCTTCGCTATGCAAAATGAAATTATTGCAGCCCTTATTTCAGAGAATTTTATGAATGAAGCACGCTTTGCTTCTGCTTTCGCCAATGACCATTTCCAATTTCGTAAATGGAGTAAATTGAAAATTAAAACCCACTTGAGAGGCCTATTCATCTCAGATAGAAACATTCAAGACGCCCTATCAGAACTCCCAAACGACGCGGATGAATCATTGATTAAAGGTCTTATTCCGGCACTCCAAAGGAAGTATCAATCCAAAGGTGTGGCACAATGGAAATATGTGGCAAATGCGCTAGTTAGAAAGGGCTTTTCAACAGACCTGGTTTTCCGATTGGTAAAAGAGGAATAATGTCAGAACTGTTGTACTTTTGCATCCTAAATTTTCAGACAAGATGGCGATTACACAAGACGCAATCCAGGACCTGAAGGAGCGCACGACAGCGCTCGGGAGGTACCTTTGACATCGAAGTAAAAAAACTTCAAATCATAGAGGACGAAAAGCAAACGCAAGATCCTAACTTTTGGAATGATCCCAAAAAGGCCGAGTTGGTCATGAAACAAATACGGGGTAGGAAAATTTGGACCGAAGCCTTCGGCCAATGTGAAATGGCTGTAGATGATGTTCAAGTGCTCTATGACTTTTTCAAAGAAGGTGAAATAGATGAATCTGAATTGGCCCAACAATTTGAGCTAGCATCTGCTGCAGTAGAAGAGTTGGAATTCAAGAACATGCTTTCTGCCGAAGAAGATAACCTCAACGCGGTATTGCAAATTACAGCTGGAGCCGGTGGGACAGAAAGTTGCGATTGGGCAAGCATGCTCATGCGCATGTATATCATGTGGGGGGAAAAGAACGGATACAAAGTCAAAGAACTTGATTTGCAAGAAGGCGATGTGGCCGGAGTAAAACAATGCACACTTGAATTTGAAGGTGAATTCGCTTTTGGTATGTTGAAAGGTGAGAATGGAGTGCACCGCTTGGTGAGAATTTCTCCGTTCGATTCCAACGCCAAAAGACATACCTCATTCGTAAGCGTATATGTCTATCCCTTGGCCGATGATTCCATTGATATTCACATTAATCCGGCCGATATTACTTGGGATACATTCCGTTCGGGAGGAGCAGGCGGACAGAACGTAAACAAGGTTGAAACCGGAGTGCGACTGCGTCACAAGCCTTCTGGAATTATCATTGATAACACGGAAACGCGTTCTCAGCTTCAGAACAAAGAAAAGGCCATGCAGCTCTTGAAGTCGCAATTGTATGAAATGGAATTGGCCAAAAGAAATGCAGCTCGTGACGAGATTGAAGCAGGGAAGAAGAAGATTGAATGGGGATCTCAAATTCGGAACTACGTGATGCAACCATATAAATTGGTGAAAGATGTAAGAACTGGTGAAGAAACTAGCGACGTAGATAAAGTATTAAATGGTGAAATTACCAACTTCCTCAAAGCGTATCTCATGGGTAAAGGAAAGGGAGTAGAACACGCACAAGACGATTTATAACAACAATAAAACAAACGAAATGGAAAATTTCAGAATTGAAAAAGATACCATGGGCGAAGTAAAAGTACCTGCTCATGTTTATTGGGGTGCACAGACAGAACGTTCTAGAAACAATTTTAAAATTGGTCCCGAGGCCAGTATGCCAAGAGAAATCATTCAGGCGTTTGGAACCCTCAAAAAAGCAGCGGCTCATGCCAATCACGAATTGGGTGTGCTTCCAATTGAAAAGCGCGATGCCATTTCACGTGTTTGTGATGAAATTGTACGAGGCGAATTGTTTGATCAGTTTCCTTTGGTTATTTGGCAGACCGGTTCAGGTACTCAAAGCAACATGAATGTGAATGAAGTTGTTGCCAACCGCGCTCATGTGTTAGCAGGTGGCCAGTTGGGAGAAGGTGAAATGCTATTGAATCCGAATGACGATGTCAACAAATCACAATCGTCAAATGACACCTATCCAACCGCAATGCACATGGCCGCATTTGAAGCTGTTGTAAAAACAACTATTCCGGGTGTAACGAAATTGAGAAATACCCTTCACCAAAAGTCGAAGGAATTCATGCAGGTGGTGAAAATTGGAAGAACGCATCTAATGGATGCTACACCGGTAACCTTGGGGCAAGAATTGAGCGGATATGTTGCGCAATTGGATCACGGACTGCGAGCATTGAACAATACCTTGTCTCACCTTGGTGAATTAGCGTTAGGTGGAACTGCCGTTGGTACAGGTATCAATACACCGAACGGTTATTCGGAATTGGTGGCAAAGAAAATTGCTGAATTCAGTGGTTTGCCTTTTACCTCAGCTCCAAATAAATTTGAAGCATTGGCAGCTCATGACGGTATTGTAGAAACACATGGCGCGTTAAAGCAATTAGCAGTTTCATTGAATAAAATTGCCAATGACATTCGCATGATGGCCAGCGGTCCAAGAAGCGGAATTGGTGAAATCTTTATTCCGGAAAATGAGCCCGGATCTTCCATTATGCCGGGTAAAGTGAATCCTACACAATGCGAAGCTCTAACCATGGTGTGTGCCCAAGTGATGGGAAATGATGTTGCCATTACCGTAGGTGGAACGCAAGGTCATTACGAACTCAATGTTTTCAAACCCATGATGGCATATAATTTCTTGCAATCGGCCATTTTATTGGGCGATGCATGCGTGTCATTCAACGACCATTGTGCAGTTGGAATTGAACCCAACTACAAGCGCATAGATGAGTTGGTGAATAATTCACTTATGTTGGTCACTTCATTGAATACGAAAATTGGATACTATAAAGCAGCGGAAATAGCCAAGACGGCTCACAAAAATGGAACTACATTGCGTGAAGAGGCCATTCGCTTGGGGCATGTAACTGCTGAAGAATATGATGAAATTGTTGTTCCTGCTAAAATGGTAGGGAAACTTCCTGAATAATAGGTAACTTTAGACTATGTCAAACTCAAAAAATTACTGCGTTATCATGGCAGGCGGCGTGGGTTCGCGCTTCTGGCCTATGAGCAGAACGGCATTCCCAAAACAGTTTCATGATATTCTTGGAACAGGTAGAACTTTGATTCAAATGACTTTTGATCGGTTTCTTCCCCTGGTGCCGAAAGAAAATATGTTGGTGGTTACCAATGAAAGGTACAAAGCGTTGGTATTGGAACAACTTCCTGAATTAAAAGAAGAACAAGTCTTGTGCGAACCCTTTATGCGAAATACAGCGCCGTGTGTGGCTTACGCTTCATTCTGGATTGCCGAACGCACGCAAGATGCAAACATTGTAGTGGCACCAAGCGATCACCTTATTCTTAAAGAAAATGCGTTTGTTGCTGACATTGAATTGGCGTTCAAACAGGCCAACGAATCTGGAAATCTGGTTACACTGGGCATTAAACCCACCCGCCCCGATACCGGTTATGGCTACATTCAATGGGCCGATGTAAAAGAGACTCCCGAAAGTCAAGTGAAAAAGGTAAAAACCTTCACCGAAAAACCGAACTTAGAACTTGCAAAAGATTTTATTGAAAGTGGTGATTTTTACTGGAATTCAGGAATTTTCATTTGGACCCTCCCCGCCATTTTACAAGCATTTCAAAAGCATTTACCTGAAATGTATGCACAATTTGAAGAGGGCAAAGGAAAGTATGGTACAGCTAATGAAAAGACATTCATTGCCAACATGTATAGCACCTGCGAAAACATAAGCATTGACTACGGTGTAATGGAGAAAGCTAAAAATGTGAATGTGGTTCTCAGTGATTTTGGTTGGAGTGATTTAGGAACTTGGGGAAGCTTGCATACCCATCTTCAAAAAGATGAACATAACAACGGTACCGTTGGAAAACATGTTATGCTTTACAATTGCTCAGACTCTGTAGTGCATGTGGAAGGAGAAAAGTTGGTGGTGCTTCACGGTTTAAACGGATACATTGTGGTTGACGCAGGTCATTCGCTTCTTGTGTGTAAGAAAGAGGACGAGCAAAAAATCAAGCAATTCGTAAATGATATTAAAATGAAAAAAGGAGAATCATGGGTATAAAAAAAATATGCTTCCTTGGCTTGTTCATACTGGGTTCGCTTGTAACGTTTGGCCAACCCGATCCAATTTTACCAGATCCTCCTCCTCCCCCTGTTCCGCTTGAAGAAGAACCCCTGGTGGTTTATGAAATCTCTCCCGAATATCCAGGCGGCAACGAGGCGATTTTCAAAGACATTATTAAAAATTTGCAATACCCACAGTTTTGTATCGATGCCGGAGTTGAAGGAAAAGTGTTTATTCAATTTATAGTAGAGAAGAATGGTAAAATATCGAACCCTAAAGTACTCAGACAACCCGAAGGAGATTGTGGAAAGGCCATGGCTCAAGAGGCAATTCGTGCCATTAGACTTTTAAAAGATTTCACTCCTGCCATGCAGAATGGGAGAACTGTTCGCGCTTACATGACTTTGCCCATTGTATTTAAATTAAATTAAAACATGCAAGAAAGTCTTATCATTTGTCCAAATGAGGACCTAGAACTGCATCAATTCAAAGCAGTTCAACAGGGCGAAATTCGGGTTAAACTCTCAGATGTAGCCAAAGATAAAATTATGGCTTGCAGGCGTTTTCTTGACTCTTATTTAGAATCAAGTGAGAATCCTGTATACGGTATCAACACTGGATTTGGTTCCCTCTGCAACACTGAAATTTCAAGAGAAGACCTAACCTTATTGCAAAATAATTTGCTGCGCTCTCATGCCTGTGGAATGGGTGATCAAGTGTCAAAAGAAATGGTGCGTTTGATGTTGGTGTTGAAGGCAAAAAGTCTGTCATACGGACACAGCGGTGTGCAATTGCAAACCGTTGAATTGCTTTTGGAATTATACAACAGAGACATTCTTCCTGTTGTGTATGAACAAGGTTCATTGGGTGCCAGTGGTGACTTATCTCCGCTTTCACATATGTGTTTGCCACTTATTGGAGAAGGGGAAGTTCAATACAAAGGAAAAAAATGTACAGCGAAAGAAGCCCTGCAGGCTGAAGGATTGAGTGCAATTGAATTGCAATCTAAAGAGGGATTGGCTTTAATCAATGGAACACAATTCATGTTGGCTCATGCTGTATGTGCACTTATCAAAACCGATCGTTTATTCGGTTCGGCTTTAGCCATTGCCGCCCTCTCCATTGAAGCTTTTGATGCAAGACCGGAACCCTTTTTAGATTTAACGCATCAAGTGCGAAATCAATCAGGACAACGGGTAGTAGCACAAGCGCTGCGCAAGCTTTTGGAAGGAAGTGAAATGCAAACGCAGAAAAAGAAGCATGTGCAAGATCCCTATTCATTTCGCTGCACGCCACAAGTATTAGGCGCATCATTAGATGCCATTGAGCATGTGAAGACGGTTGTAACGCGAGAAGTAAACGCTGTGACAGATAATCCAATTATATTTCCAGAAGAAAACCAAATTATTTCAGGAGGTAATTTTCACGGGCAACCGTTGGCATTGAGTCTTGACTTCTTGGCAATTGCTCTAGCCGAAATAGCTAGCTTGTCTGAGAGAAGAACATACAAGTTAATTAGCGGTCAACGCGATCTTCCTCCGTTTTTGGTGAAAGATGCCGGACTGAATAGCGGTTTTATGATTCCGCAATACACTGCTGCATCTATTGTAAGTCAGAATAAACAACTATGCACCCCTGCAAGTGTTGATACCATTGATAGCAGTAACGGTCAAGAAGATCATGTAAGCATGGGCGCAAATGCTGCAACGAAATGCATGCGCGTGGTGAAAAATGTACAACGTGTGTTGGCAATTGAATGGCTCACTGCTGCTCAGGCATTTGATTTTCGTAAGCCGAAGAAAAGCTCTGAATCTGTTGAAGAATTGCATAGATCCATACGTGCTGTTGTTCCGCACTATACGCATGACCGGTTTCAACATGCAGACATGGCCCTTGTTTCAAGTTTATTGGATGAATAATTTTAATACGAATATGATAACTATGAAAAATGTTTTTTTACTTTTTATTACGCTCGGTTTTGGATTCATGCTTCATGCTCAAATGACCATTCAGGGCGATGTGGTTAACGTGCGTAATGCACCAAACGTGAGTGGCTCAGTAGTTGGAAAACTAAAACGGTTTGAACAAGTACGTGTTTTAGAAAAATCTTCTGAAGCAACCGTGAATGGTATTACAGACTATTGGTATAAGATTCAGTTTGGTAACAACCAATCGGGCTATGTTTTTGGTCAATTCACCTCATACAAAAGGGAGGGGCAGATTACAAAAACCATGATGCTAAATGAAATCATGTGGGGCGATTGTTTCCATTTGGTGTTTGATGATATTGATTTTGGAACGGGCATAAATAATCTCGAAGCAATTCCAGATTTGGAAAGTGATGCTGACAGAGACGAAAAAGTATATGTAGGAAGAAAATTTCTTGTAACATACAATAACCTGTTCGCCACTCAATATGAGATGTGTAACCCAGAGTTACAGTCTCATTTAATTCAAACACCAACCATTGTTCGCATTGAAATGGTTAAATAAGAGATTAGTGCTTCACAAGAAACGGGAATTGGAAACGATTCCCGTTTTTTTCTATCTCCAAATAATAAACGCCATTTGCCAATGAACCAACAGCATAATTGGTTTTCTTTTGCTGCAAAACAAACGTGTCCAATAGCTGTCCATCGTTGGTGAAAATTGACGCCCGCTGACCCAGTTCAGCTACCTCTATGTTTAAGGAGTTTTGAGCTGGATTGGGATACAAGTTGACATCAGCCAAGAGATTTTCTATTGAGTTGGTTGTGGTGAAGCTTTGCGTCTGAATGGCGCATCCGTTTACATCAGTAATAATGCAATAACTACTCGACATTTCAGGTATAAAAGAATCTTCGTTGGTATCGCCGTGCTGCCAGTTCCATTGATAGGGAGGTGTTCCGCCAGCAGTGGTTATTTCAACGGTTCCCACACCTAGGCCACCTTCTATAAAGAAATCAACCGTATAGCTCAAGGTATCTGGTTCAGTAATGCTGAAGGTCTGTTCGTACACGCAGCCATTTGCATCTGTAATGGTAGTTGTATAATCACCAGCATATAAATAAATGGCACTACTCTCTGTGTTGAAGGGGTCATAATCCCAAGCATAGGTATATGGTTCTGTACCACCAGTAATGTTGTGGAAGATCCATCCGTTTAAACCACCATGACAATCGACCATCTGTAAATTGGGGTCGTTGGCAAACGGTGCCGGTTCGTTGATGGTGTCAATTACTGTTGTGGTGCATCCGTTAGCGTCAGTAATTTCTGCGGTGTAGATTCCAACGCAAATGTTATTCAACACAAGTCCACCAACAGATCCGTCGTTCCACAAGATTTGGTAGGGGGGTGTTCCTGAAATGAAATTCAATGCAATACTTCCGTCGCACAAACCGAAGCACGAAACGTCTGTTGAGGTGCTCTCCACTTCAAGCATGGTGTATGGAAATAAGGTTGCAGGCAGGGTAACACTGTTACCCGCATTGTCTGTGACCGTTGCTGAATAACTGCCAGGTCCTCCTTGAATACTGGTGGCGGAACTTCCATCTTGCCAAGTAACCACATATGGCGGTATACCTCCAGAAATGGAGAGGCTAATGGTTCCAATACCATTGGTTGAGCAACTGGGTTGAGTAATATCATTGCTTACATTCAAAGCGGGGTATATGGTCAACGAAGTATTTGCAACGGCATCGCCTGAAGTTGATCCAGTTCCATTTACCACGTTTCCGGCAGCATAAAAAGTAACCGCATCAGCTAGGTTAGCGGGAGCGGTCCAATTGAATTGAAATACATTGTTGGTTGTTACGCCGTTGTGTTCAAGATACGTTCTTCCCGTAAATGCATTTTGAACGGTAATGGTTTTTTGTTTTACGTTGGAAGCCAAATTACTGTATCCTGCAACGGGTGTGTTTTCCGAACCACTCAATGCCGTTAACTGAAAACCGTATCCGCCTGGACTTCCCATAGTATTATTCACGGTAACACGCACTGTGTATGTATTTCCTGCATAGTACTGCGTGGTAGGAACAATAGATCCTTCAGCAAAAACTTGAATGCTTACGCTTGCACCAAAATTTCCGCCATTGTGACATTGTCCGCAGGTATTTTCGCCTGGGGCACCTGTATTTCCTGAATTAGCAGCAGTAGCTCTGCCGTTGCTGTTTGAAGCGAAAATGAAGTATCCCACGGCGGAGATGAATAGCAATTGAATCCAGTTTAAACGGCTCATAATATCAATTTTGCTACAAGATATTCAAAAAGAATTCAAACATTCCATTTCAAAGGCAATAATTGATGAATGCAATCGTTTGTTTCCCGTCTGAATATCTTTTTTACCGAAGTATATTCGCGAACCAAAACCAAATATGTTGAAAGAGTTAGTAGGAAGTATTTTCATGATATTGCTTTTCGTAGGGTGCAATTGGATCAACCCAGACGAGAAAGAGCCAGCCTACTTGTATATTCCTTCTCTCAGTTTTTCTGCAGGCACCGGAAACGGTACAAACAGTGAAGCCATTACAGAAGTTTGGGTGTATGCCAATGACAACATGGTGGGTATTTTTGATTTACCAGCATCTGTGCCCATATTAAATGATGGAAATACAGATATCAAGATTTTTGCGGGAATCAAAAACAATGGAATTGCAAGCACACGCATTCGGTATCCGTTTTTTACGGTCTTTGACACAACCCTAAATTTTGCTTCATTGCAAACAGATACCATCATTCCTCACTTTACATATGATCCTGCAACGGTTATAACGGAGAAAGGTTTTGAAGGTGGAAATTTCTTGGTGCCCTATGGTGCTAACTCAGCTAATTTCTCAACCACAAATAATGCTGCAGAAGTTTTTGAAGGAAACCGCAGTGGATATGGTTATTTGCCTGCCGGTGGAGGATTACTTTTTTTTAAAGATGATACGAATCTCAATTACCAAACAGGTCAAAATGTATTCATGGAATTGAACTACAGCAGCAACAATACGTTTGCGGTGGGGTTCATTGTAACCTCTCCAGGCGGCGTACAAGAGTATCCGGCTTTAATCATTAACCCCAGTGTTGAGGGTGATGGTCAGGTTCCAATTTGGAAAAAGATATACATTGATTTTGGATACATTCTGCTGCAAATTCCAAATGCACAATATGTGGAATGGTATGTTAAATCGGCACCAGCAAATGCAGATACTCCCATTCATTTGTTCCTAGATAATTTGAAATGGGTGAGTTGGTGATGCTATGAGTAAAAAGGGAATTGTTATACTCTATCTCATTGGCGACTGGCTGGCAGCCGGGCTTTCTTGGCTGCTGTTGTATTGGGTTAGAAAAGAGCTTGAATTTGAAAGCTACGGCATGGAGATGGAGTTTCATTTCGAACGTAACTTACTCTTGGGATTGGTGTTGGTTCCGCTTTTTTGGATTGTATTGTATGCCGCTTGGGGAATGTATTCCAATGTCATGCGCAGACACCGCCTGCGCGATGTTGGTCAAGTAGCTGGCACCTCAATCATAGGAAATCTCATTCTCTTTTTTGTTCTGTTACTAGATGATCAATTGCCCAATTTTAGTTACTACTACTATACCTTGGGAACCCTGCTCGTTGCTCATTTTGTGTTAACCTTGTTTTTCAAAACCTGCATTACTACACGCACCGTGCATCAAATACAGCGCGGTAGTTGGGGATTTCCAACGGTCATAGTTGGAGGCAATGCAAGAGCTTTACAGTTGGTGGAAGAAATTAAAGGGTTGAAGAAATCACCGGGTTTCCTTTTTGTTGGTTTTTTGAAAATCAACGGGCAAGATGATCTGCTTCAAGTGCACATGCCCCAATTGGGCAAGTATCCAGAGCTTTCCATGATTCTGGAAAAACACGCCATTGAAGAAGTGATCATCTCGCTTGAAAGTGGTGATCACAAAGAGCTAGAGCGCATTTTGGCGCTGTTGGGTAATCACAATGTACATGTGAGTATTATTCCAGACACCTTTGATATTGTAAGTGGTACAGTAAAGATGACAAGCGTTTTTGGTGTTCCCTTAATTCGATTAAAAACGGATCTCATGCCCACATGGCAATTCAGTTTGAAACGTTTTTTCGATGTGCTACTGAGTGCTTTGGCCCTGCTTATGCTTATTCCAGTATTTGTGATTTTAGCACTCGCGGTTAAACTTTCAAGTAAAGGACCCATTTTCTTCTTCCAAGAGCGAGTGGGTAAGGGGGGAAGACCATTTCAAATTGTGAAGTTTCGAAGTATGTATGTGAATGCAGAGCAGCATGGTCCGCAGTTGAGCTCAACTTCTGATACACGTATAACACCAGTAGGTAAATTTCTGCGTAAGACAAGGTTCGACGAGTTTCCTCAATTTTGGAACGTTCTGCGCGGTGACATGTCATTGGTTGGTCCTAGACCCGAGCGTCAATTCTATATTGATCAAATTTCCCAACACAACCCCCACTACCACAAATTGCATCGCATACGTCCGGGAATAACATCATGGGGACAAGTCAAATACGGTTACGCCGAAAACGTTGAACAAATGGTGCAGCGATTGAAATATGATTTGCTTTATCTAGAGAACATGTCATTGGCTATGGATATCAAGATTCTCTTCTATACCATAGTCATTGTGCTGAAGGGGTCAGGAAAGTGACTCGTCTTCCACATTTCCCCACACCCCTTGTTTAATTTTTTCTGAAATCAACTCAGCCACGGCCAAAGCGCGGTGTCCGTCTTCGAGAGATACAGGTGGTTCTTGTTGTTTCAATACGCAAGTTCCGAAAGTTTCCAATTCGTGTTTCAATGCATTGACTTCAAGAACGGGAATATTGGTTTTTTCAATCTGCTCATTTTCCAGCGCAAGGGCGTATGCTTCCTTTTTTAGGAAATCACTGATGAAGCATTGGTCGGCCTGATAAAAACGCATTTTTCGCACACCCTCGTAAGCAATTCTGCTTGCTGTTAAGTTAGCAACACAGCCGTTGTCTAGTTCTATACGTGCATTGGCAATGTCTATGTTATTACTCAGCACGCGAGAACCGTTGGCGCTGATGCGACGCACATTGGCATTGGTAAGTGAGAGAATAAGGTCTATGTCGTGAATCATTAAATCAGTCACAACGGAAATGTCGGTGTTTCTACCGTGGTATTTATTTAAGCGATGCGCTTCAATATAGGTGGTGTTTTTGAGTTGATTTTTTACAGCCAGATAGGCAGGATTGAATCGTTCAATGTGTCCAACTTGCCCGAAAATTTGTGCTTCTTTAGCTAGTTTTATCAAAGACGTACTTTCTTCAAGCGTGGTGGTAATAGGCTTTTCAATAAAAACATGTTTGAAATTTCGTATCGCATTAGCGGCGCATTGGTAATGTGAAGTAGTGCTTGAAACAATATCTACAACATCAACCGCATCTATAAGCGCGTCAACACTATGGCAAGGTTCAATTCCAAATTGTTCAGCTGCTTGTTTCGCAGCCTTCATGTCTGGATCGAAGAAAGAAATGGATGAATACAATTCTGGTAATTCATGCAGCAATTGCATGTGAATTTTTCCCAAGTATCCAACTCCTAAAACACCAATTCGCAACATACGCTCTAAGTAATTCCATACAAATGTGTACGAAATAACTATTTACATGACTTGGTTAATTTTTACTTTTCAACACTGAATAAGGGAAGAACTTTCCAAGTAATTTGCATGCTGTTATGGAGGACAATTACAGGCACAAGGGGTTGCGAAAGAAGCTGATTGAAGAATTGGTTACAAAGGGAATTACAGATCAAAAGGTATTGGATGCCATGAATAAGGTTCCGCGCCATGCCTTTATTCCCAGTGGATTTTTGGAGTTTGCTTATGAAAATAAGGCTTTCCCAATTGGTGCTGAACAAACCATATCAGCCCCTTATACTGTTGCATTTCAATCGCAGTTGTTACAAGTAGAAAAGGGAATGAAGGTCTTGGAAATTGGCACCGGTTCTGGTTATCAAACCTCTGTATTGGTAGAGATGGGAGCCAAGGTGTTTAGCATTGAAAGGCAGAAACTGCTCTTTGATTTTTCAAAGAAAATGATGGCCAATTTGAAATACAAGTGTCAATTGGCGTATGGCGATGGTTACAAGGGATGGCCGGCATTTGCGCCTTTTGATCGCATCATAATTACCTGTGCAGCACCCCGAATTCCAGAGGATTTACTACTGCAGTTGAAACCTGGTGGGCGTTTGGTGATACCTTTTGGTGAGGGTGAAATGCAGGAAATGATGGTGATTCACGAAGATGCAGAAGGGCAATTTATTACAGAGAAGCATGGTGCGTTTTCGTTTGTGCCCATGTTGGAAAATAAGAACAAGTCGGAAATTTAAATTCTCTCCGTACCTTTAACTCGTGAAATTTAATTCCATTCTTTTCATCTTTTTTGTCCTGTTAACTGGTGAGTTTCGTGCACAGTCAGACACTTTATTGCCTTTGGTGAAATTCAATGGTAGGGTGGTAATGCAACCAAGTGATTTGTCTTCTTTAGACGGATTGGTGTTTGCAGACCGAGAAGCAGTGCGTATTTATTTCGAGCAGGGAAGTAGTAAGTTGAGTATTGGAGCGCAGCAGCAATTGAATGAAGTCATTTCTGAATTGGCGAAGGATAAAAAATTGGGACTGTTAATTACAGGGTATTCAGATCGTGGAATGAGTACCAAGCGCAATTGGCGTTTATCATTTGAGCGAGCGCAGCGTGTGCGTTCATTTTTTGTTTTAAGTGGAATGAAATCGCATCGATTCATTGCGCGTTATTTGGGCGATACGGGTTCAATTTCGCGGAATCCGGCTGATCGGGTGGTGGTTATAGAGTATATCATTTTAGAATGAAAATAATTTGCATTGGTAGAAATTACGCCGCGCATGCGGCTGAGTTGGGAAATGAGGTTCCGTCTGAACCGGTGTTGTTTTGTAAACCAGATTCGGCGATTATTCAGCGCGGAAATCCATTTGTTATTCCAACTTTCAGCAATGACATTCATTATGAGTTGGAATTGGTTGTGAAGGTGAATCGATTGGGAAAGCACATTCAGAAATCATTTGCAAAGAGGTATTACACAGAAGTGACATTGGGAATTGATTTCACAGCTCGTGATGTGCAAGAGGCCATGAAGAAAAAGGGATTGCCTTGGGAGCGAGCCAAGGCCTTTGATAATTCTGCATTTGTGAGTGATCGGTTTTTTGAAGTCTCATCATTACCGAATCCCATTTTATTTACATTGAAGAAGAACGGAGAAGTGGTTCAGGAAGGAAATAGTGCCATGATGTTGTTTGACTTCGACGCTATCATAGAAGAGGTTTCGAAGGTTTTTACTTTGAAAATTGGCGATTTACTTTTCACGGGTACACCGGCTGGGGTGGGAAAAGTAGAGTCGGGCGACTTGCTGGAAGGATTTCTCTTCAATGAACAGGTGTTTAGTCTTCGAGTTGTTTAACAAATTCAGGGTAGTACCGAGCTTTGCGAGCGGCATGGGTATTGCCCCCAGTGAAGCTGGGGGATAGAATTTTAAGATAGATCTTTTTCTTTAAGAGCTGGGGGATAGAATTTTAAGATAGATCTTTTTCCTTAAGAGCACAAATTAATTTAAACCTTTATCCCCCAGCTCTGCTGGGGGCATTACTCATATCGCCCTAAGGGGCTCGTTGATGTGCGCTTCAATGAAGTTTCTGTTTCTTCCTGAAAATTCAAAATTGGAATGATGCTCTTTTTGATTCTGAATATACTTTTTTAATCTTGGTATTTCTGATTCACCAATGCTGAAAGCGGCATACCCAAGTTGCCATTCGAAATCTTTTAAGAAGTCCGCTTTGGTTTTAATCCAACGCGATGAATTTGTCTTTAATTTTTCAGCAAGTTTCATCACTGCAATTTTTCGGGATAGAAAGCAGAGAATGTGAACGTGATCATAATAACCTCCAATTTCAATTCTAGGACATTCCATTTCCAAACAAAGAGCACCCAGATAAGTGTGCAACTCATTTTCAATTTGAGGGAGAATAAAGGGCTGTCTGTATTTAGTTGAGAATACTAAATGAATTGCCATTTGTGATATAGATTTCGACATGATTTTTTTCAAGCGAAATTCAATCTGTTATTTCACATTGTTAAGAAACACTTATGCGCATAACAAGTCCGAGC
>CAYSEX010000037.1:0-23769 GCA_964430305.1 uncultured Chryseobacterium sp. | reverse complement strand
ATGCAAAAAATGTCAACCGAAAACTTCATTGAATTGGGTTTAATTCTCTACGATTTCGATAAATATTTCTTACGGCCCGAAGGCAAAATTGAATTGGATAAACTTGTGTCGTATATGAAAGAAAGACCAACACTTATTGTTGAACTATCCTCTCATACAGATTGCAGAGGAAGCGATTCATACAATATAGAATTGTCGCAAAATAGAGCTCAAAGTTGTGTTGATTATATCATTGAAAAAGGGATTGAAAAAAACAGAATAGTAGCAAAAGGATATGGAGAAACCAAGCTTGTTAATCAATGTTCAGATGGAATTGAATGTTCGCCTGAGGAGCATCAAGAAAACAGAAGAACTGAGTTGAAGTTTATTTTGGAGTAAGAATGAAACTAAAAATATTTTCGTTCATATTGGGTCTAACCACCTGTTTATCGGTAGACTTTTTTGGACAAGCTGAAATTGATCCGTTCGGAGAAATAGAAAATATCAACTCTACTCTATCGATTCAATGACGTATTGATCCACCCTTGCTACCTACCCCAGCCAAACTAAAAGGCACAACAGAGCAAATGCCAATAAATTAACTAAGATTCCAATACCGAACATTTCTCTTGCCTTTACCCATCCGGTCCCATAGGCAATTGCATTGGGCGGCGTGCTCATCGGAAACATAAAATCACAACTTGCAGCAAGTGTTACAGGTATCACAAAAGAGCTCACCTCAAACCCCAACTGTGTTGCTAACACTCCAACAATGGGGACAAAAATGGTTACCATAGCCAAGTTGCTCATCAAGGCCGTTAAAATCAATCCAACACCACAAAGCAAAATCAAATAAGAAGTTGCACTCCAATTGGAAGCTGATGACAATAGAACAACCATTCTATCAAGCAATCCCACTTCCTTGAATGCCATAGATATGGCCAAGCCTCCGCCAAACATAAGCAATACGCCCCAATTCAACTCTTTCGTATCTGTCCATTCCAAAATGCGCTCATTCGCTTTTTTACTCGGTAGAAAAAACAACAATACCCCAGCAAACAATGCTATGAATGTATCATTGAAACCAGGCAGATTAAAATATGTGGAGATGGGCTGTTGAAAAACCCAAGCCACAACCGCAATACCAAAAACAAGTAAAACTACTCGTTGCTCCTTGGTCCATAACCCCAACTCGTTGCGCAGTTCATGCAAATTACCATGTGCTCCATCAATCTTCTCAGCTCTAGAAAAATGTAAAAATTTCAGCGTAAAAAAAACAGCTACCAAAAGTACCATTGAAAATGGAACGCCAATTTTCATCCATTCAAAAAATGATATGGACTCACCAAACTGCTTATCAACAATACCAACAGCAGCCACATTTGGAGGTGTACCAATTACAGTAGCCATGCCGCCAATACTCGCCGCATATGCCACCCCTAAAACCAAAGCGCGCTTCAGTTTCTGTTGATCCGTGCCGTGTGATAAAAGCAATGCTACAGAGGCAGCAATTGGCATGAACATTAAAGCTGTAGCGGTATTGCTAATCCACATACTCAAAACGTATGAGGAAATCATTACTGCAAAAAGAATATTCGATTTCTTATCTCCTGCTAAATCCAACAAGGCAAAGGCCAATCGTTTATGCAACGCATGCTTCTCAATAGCAAGTGCCAATAAAAATCCACCAAGAAATAAAAAAACAAATTTATCTCCATATACTGGAGCCAATTTATCAATGCTAATAACACCTGACATGGGTAAAATTAACAATGGAATTAGCGCCGTAACTGCCATGGGAACAGTCTCCGATATCCACCAAAAAAGCATAAGAAATAAAACCGCAAGCACAACAGACTCATTCCATGTTAACCAATGAGTAAGGCCTACACCTATTCCAAGCGAAATTGTTGGTGCAAGAAAGTTCATGTATTTGGACATCTTCCAAATTTAAGCTTTCCTATCTTCGCGTGGTGTTGAAAAAGAATCAAATACTCGAAATTACCATTGCTCGTTATGCTTTTGGGGGGAATGGAATTGCATTTATTGATGATGAACGCGGAAAATACACTGTTTTCGTAGAAAATACCATTCCAGGACAGCGCGTCAAGGCTCAAATTACCAAAACAGATAAACGCTTTGTAAACTGTAAATTACTTGCAATTATTGAGCACTCGCCAGAGGAAATAGTGTCGCCTTATTTCCCAATACCAGGTGCCCCCTACGCAACTTGGCCCATAGAGAAACAGCAACATGCCAAAAAAGAAGGATGCTTGGAAATATATAAGCGAATAGGAAAGATTGAGCATGTAGCATCCTTATTCGACACCTATATTTCTTCTCCATTCATTTGGAATTACAGAAATAAAATGGAATATAGTTTTGGCGCAATTCGATTTGATTTAAATACCAAACAAGAGCTCGATGAATTTGCATTGGGATTCAAACACAGAGGCACGTGGTGGATGGTTGAAAATCTAGATCGAGAATCAGGACTATTCGATGCTACTTGGGAAAACAATTTGTTCCGTATCCGCGAGCACTGCGAAAAAACAGGCCTCCCGCCCTGGCATGCACCTAAGCGCGAGGGATTCTTCAGATATATTGTGGTTCGAAAATCATTCAAACAAGACCAGTTACTCATCAATTTAGTTACCAGTAGTAGCCATCTCAATGAATTTGATTTCTCAGAATTTCAAAATCTTGTTTTGGATATTTTGGGTGACCGATGTGCCGGAATTATTCACACATTGAATGACGATACCGGCGACAGGTCAGAACCATTAAAGGGTTCTTCAAAACTCATGTATGGCTCTGAAGAAATGACCGAAGAACTTTTGGAACTTTCATTTCAAATGAACATGAAAAGTTTTTTTCAAACCAATCCAAAAAGCGCTGAACTCCTCTACAACAAAGCCATTGAATATTGTGCTTTCGAAAACAATGAAGGTACAATACTGGATTTATTTTGCGGAACCGGGACTATTGGCCAACTCATAGCAAAACGAACTGGTCTTCCAATAGTTGGAGTCGATATTGTTGAAGAAGCCATTGAAGACGCCCGAACAAATGCTGCAAAAAACAATATTTCCAATGCTCGATTCATCACGGCCGATGTTGGAAAATTTCTTTTGGAACATCCTGAATTCATTGACCAAATTCACACGCTGGTATTAGACCCTCCGCGCGGAGGAATAGCTCCGAAGACACTTCGGAAAGTAATAGCTTTGGGAGCAAAAAGAATGGTCTACATCAGTTGCAATCCTGCCACCCAAGCAAGAGATTGCGAAGCACTAGCACTCGCCGGATATGAATTGAAAAAACTAAGTTTTATTGATCAATTTCCACATACTTCTCACTTAGAAGCCATAGGAATGTTTGAAAGAAATTGAACATTCTCTATACAAAGTGGTTTTAAGAACATCAAGGTCAATGAATAGTCATTGGGTTTTGGTTAAGGTTAATCAAAAAAAGGTCGTTAACGAACGACCTTTTTTCTTACCTAAACTATGAACAAACGCTATTTCGTAGCATCATCTTGCTCCATGAAATTTTGTAACCAACCCAAAATATCTATTTTGTTCGATGGCTTTCTTGCTTTTCCTTTGGTATCTTCAAGACGTTCTTCCAAATTATTCTCTTCACGTTGAATAGCCTGTTTTGGTTCTTCCTCAATAGACATCTCTTGTGCTAATCTATTTTCTTCAAACTTTGCAAACCCAGATTCAACCTCTTCGTTCATTTGAGCTTCTTCCACCTTATTCAAGGTATCCAAAACGTCCTCGAATGTGAAAGACTTCATGGTATTTGAATTCATTGCCGGCTGCGGCGCTTCTTCTACTATCATGCTCGGCTCTTCATCTACCAAAAGCAACGGATCTGTATAATTCACTCCTGCTCGTTCTTCACCGGTTATAACAAGTCCAAGACCTGTTGCTAAAGCAGGAACCAATTCATCCATTCGAGAGAAATTAATAACATGCTCTGTTGGTGCTCCAATTCTGCAACTCAAACCCGTTGTGAATTCCACCAATTGACGAATGTGTTTCAATTGAGAACCTCCGCCTGTTAACACAATTCCGCCAATTAATTTCCGCTCATATTGACTGCGCACAATTTCGAAATGAACCAAGTCAAGAATTTCTTTCATTCTGCTCTCAATGATTCCACTCAAGAAACTCAATGTAATTTCTTTCGGTGCATGCCCTTTCAATCCAGAAACTACAACCTTGGCATTTTTAGTCTCGCTTTGTAAAGCAGAACCATAAGCTGTTTTCAATTGCTCAGCATATTTACTCAAAATATGACAGCCGTTGCGAATGTCATCTGTGATAACATTTCCACCAAACGGAATAACCGCTGTATGTCGAATGAGCCCATCATAAAAAATAGCAATGTCGGTGGTTCCACCACCAATATCTACTAAAGCCACACCCGCCTCCTTCTCTTCCTCAGTTAGAACTGAAGCTGAACTTGCCAACGGTTCAAGGGTTAATTCACCCACTTCTAAACCAGCCAATTCAACACATCTGTAGATATTACGAATGGCTGGCATGGAGCCAGTAATAATATGGAAATTTGCTTGTAAACGAGCCCCAGCCATTCCAACAGGATCCTTAATTCCACCTTCCATATCAACCGTGTACTCCTGCGGAATAACATGAATAATACTCTCTCCTGCGGGCACATGAATTTTCATCATGTCATCTTTCAAAGCCTGAACATCTTCAACCGAAATCTCTTGACTCAAATCTTTACGCGTATAAATTCCTGGCTGTTGAATACTCTTAATGTGTTGACCTGCAATTCCAACATTCACTCGGTTTACCTTAATGTCGCACTGCGCTTCTACCTTCGCCACAGCCTCCTTGATTGAAGCTACGGTTTGATCAATATTCATAACAACACCTCTGCGCACACCTTCGCTAACCGCCTTACCAATGGCCATGATTTCAACCTTTCCTGCAGCATTGATTTTACCTACAACGCAGGCAATTTTTGTTGTTCCGATGTCAATACCAACAACTAATTTCTGATTGGATTTTGAAGGATCGTTGAAAGAGGCAAAAGAATGTGTCATATGTTTCTTATTGTGGTTGTTGTACTTGTGGTTGAATTGTTGTAGCTTTTGTTGTATCGGGCAAAGCGATTTCACCGCGTTTTACACAAACTACTTGTCTGTTGTAGTTCAAGTTTATTCGTTCGTATTTTTCGAGATTTATGCGATTCGATTGAGTCTTATAAAATTCAAAAAGCATTTTCGTTTTCACATCCAAGTTATAAGCCACACCAAAATCAACAACTTGATTTCCAATTCGAGGTGTTACTTCAAATCCACCATAACTTTTCACTGAAACGTGTTCGATTAAATCCTGTAAATCAGGATTACCATGTACATGTTTACCAAAAATGTACATCTCATCTAAATAGGTACCATTGAGCACCTCGGCAGAGTAATATTCAGCATTCACGGGAAACTCCATTGGCAAAACTTCCGTCTCAGACAGAAAAATAGGAACTTGCGCAACCGCATAGTTCAACAAGGAGAAGGAATTACCTTCATGATCTACATAAAATCCATTACCACTCGGATTCAATACGCGAAATATCGGAAGTCGCTCTTTCACTTTTGCGCGAACAATTCCATCTACACCTAAAACAATTTCACAAGAAGCAACCGCAGGGTCTTGACGAATGAACTGATTCAACTTCCCCATATCCAACTCATTCATGGCCTTACCAACCAACACCCCTTGCGGAATTCTCAACAACGAATCAATTCGCTCAGGTGTAATAAAACGGTCATTCAAACCATTCTGTTCAATTTCAATCTGCACTTGAATAACCTGAGACTTTCCTTGTTCAATAATTGAAATACTCCACAATGCAATAGACCCAAGCCCAACCAATACAAAAAAGGTAACGGCTAGGCCACGCATAATCATGGATTTCGTATTTCTATTTTTCACTTTCTAACCAATTGCAAATAGGTGATACCAACGTGTCTATATCTCCAGCACCAAGTGTCATTAACACTTGAAGACTCTCCCTATTTAAATATGTGAAGATGGCATCTTTGTCAACCAATTTTTTATCTTCCAACTTAATTTTATCAAATAACCATTGTGAATCAATTCCAGGTATTGGCATCTCCCTGGCGGGGTAAATGGGCAACAAAATCAATTCATCTGCTTGCGACAAACTCACGGCAAAATCATCTGCAAAATCACGCGTTCTTGAAAAAAGATGTGGTTGGAATATGACCGTTATTTTCTTTCCTGGATATAGCTCTCGAGTAGCTTGAATTGCTGCATTCAACTCGGTTGGATGATGCGCATAATCATCTATATAAACGCAATCTTCATCTTTGAATCGAAGATCAAACCTGCGTAAAACTCCAGTATATGATTCAATTAGTTTAGCCACAAGGTCAATTTCCATTCCGCTCAATAACGCTGCAGCAATTGCAGCAACCGCATTTTCTACATTGTGCCTGCCCGGAAGACCGGAGTTTATTCCAGTTAATTCACCAAAAGGTGTATGTAAATTGAAATTGAATTTACCATTGAGAATACGAATGTCTGAGGCATAAAAATCAGCACTTTCTTTTGCTGAATAAGTCCAGACCTTCGCATCTGTCTTGATTTCATTTTCAATTTGCAATTCCTTTTTAATCACCAGATGTCCTGTTGATTTCGTTTTTTCCAAAAACAACAAAAACCCTTCGCGCACAGAATCTGCATGACCATAAATATCTAAATGATCAGCATCTAAGCTTGTTAGAACGGCAATGGTAGGACTTAACGTTAAAAAGCTTCGATCGAATTCATCGGCCTCAACAACCGTAATGTCTGATTGAGATAAAACCACATTACTTTTGAAATTATTGGCAATTCCACCAAGAAAAGCATTGCACCCTATTGAATTATGAAGCAAATGCGCTACAATAGATGACGTAGTTGTCTTTCCATGTGTTCCACCAACGGCAATTGTTCGATCAAATTCAGTAATATAGCCAAGCAACTCACTTCGTTTCCAAATTAAATATTCATTCTCAATGAAATAATTCCATTGATTCGAAGTGGAAGGAACAGCAGGGGTGCGAACAATTAAAACCTTTTCTCTCGGTGTAACATAAAGTAGTTCTGGAATACTCAATACACTATCATCATATGTAATTACAATTCCCTCCAACTCTAACTCCGTTGTGAGTGCTGTAGGCGTTTTGTCATACCCTAAAACATGTACGCCTCGCCGGTGAAAATATCTAGCCAAGGCAGACATACCTATTCCACCAATACCTAAAAAATACATGATCTCAAACTGCTTCCATCTAGTCTCCATAAACAACCTCCTCAATTAAATCTACAATTTCCGAAGTAGCCTTGGGCTTCGCCAAATTCCCAATTGAAACGGATAATTTCTCCATTGCATCATTGTCCTTCAATAACGCAGTAACTTCATTTCCCAATTTCTCCCTTCCTTCAGAATCCCTTATTAGTATAGCTGCACCTTGGGATACAAGTGCCAAAGCATTTTTGGTCTGATGATCTTCAGCCACATTAGGCGAGGGCATAAAAACCACAGGTTTTCCAACTAAACATAATTCTGAAACACTCATGGCTCCCGCCCTAGAAATGACAACATCTGCGGCAGCATATACCAATGCCATATCTTGAATAAAATCTACAAGTAGCCTTGCTTCTGTATCTGGATATTTTAAATGCAGTTGTTCAATATACATTTTACCACATTGCCAAATAATTTGGAAGCCTTCTTTTTCCCATAGTTCTAAAGATGCTTCTACAGCTTCATTCACAGCACGAGCCCCTAAACTTCCTCCAATAATGAGAATAGTTCGCTGCTGTTCTTTCATTTTCAATTTTTTTCGCGCATCCCATTTTGAATAAGGCAAATTCACGAATTCGCCACGCACTGGATTTCCAGTTTGCACTATTTTTTCTTTGGGAAAAAACACATCCATTCCATCGTATGCCACACAAATGCGTTTCGCAAGTTTCGCCAAAAGTTTATTGGTTACCCCTGCATACGAATTCTGTTCTTGAAGTACCGTAGGAATATCCAATCTTGCCGCAACACGTAACGTTGGTCCACTGGCGTATCCACCGAATCCAATAACAACTTCTGGATTAAAAGATTGAATAATTGACTTTGCCTTTTTTAGACTTTTCCATATTTTGAATGGAAGCAATAGGTTCTTTAAAGTCAATTTGCGCTGCAACCCGGCTATAGGAAGTCCTTCTATTTCAAAACCCGCTTGAGGCACCTTTTCCATCTCCATTCTTCCCTCGGCACCTACAAAAAGAATTTCGCAACTCGGATTCCTGCGCTTGATTTCTCTTGCGACTGCGACGGCAGGAAATATATGTCCCCCGGTTCCACCAGCAGATAGTATAACTCGATTCAACACCTTTTCCATTATTCAAAAATCTCAGTTTCTTCTTTTTCTTTTTCCAACTTAGAAATGGCTAGGATTATTCCAAACATCATAAATGTGAATAGTATTGAAGTTCCTCCCATACTCACCATTGGAAGTGGCTGACCTGTTGTAGGAATTAAATCTACAGCCACTGACATATTTACAAAAGCTTGAACGGTTATCATTAAACCCAATCCAAGGGATGCTAAAGCTCCAAATTGTTTGGGAGACCGAACGCTCGTTCGAATGACTCGAAACAAAAAAATAACATATAAAAATATCAAGCAGAATCCGCCTATTATTGAACCATATTCCTCAATAACAAATGCGAAAATCATATCGCTATAAGGGTGAGGTAAAAAGTTTCTTGAAGAGCCCGAACCGGGCCCCTTCGGAATAACTCCACCCTCATGAATTGCAAATTTAGCCAGTTCAATTTGATAGTCTGAATCGTCTATCTTCCCAGAATTCACTTCTTTTTTAAAAATACGATTCTTCCAAGTATCATAACGTGGCAAAAGTTTATCGGGGCCAAACTCACCTAAAACAATAACCAGAAGCAAAAAGCTAAGAACAAACGCAATAAGTTTAAATAAATGCTTCCATGGAACACCACCTACAGCGAGAATAATAAAAGAGACAAAACCTAGAAGTGCCGCTGTAGAAAAGTTGGCAGGTAGTATGAGCAAACAAACGACCGCAATGGGCAAAACAATTGGAAGAACACCTTTTCTAAAATCTTTCAATTCTTTTCGCTTTACAGTCAATTGTCTTGCTATGTATGTCAACAATACCAATTTCGCGAAATCACTTGTTTGTATGGTTAACCCAATTCCCGGAATTTTAAGCCATCGATCAGCATTGTTAATGTTCGATCCAAACATCAACGTCATTACAAGCAACAAAATAGCAATCCAAATGGCCAATTGCGCACCTCGACTGATGTAATTCAAAGGCATGAGATGCACCAAGAACATAACCACAAATCCAAAGAATAACATAAAGCCATGTTTCACCAAATGCGAAACACTAGACCCTTCGCCGCCCCAAACCAAAGACGACACTGCACTGTATACCGCCAGCAATGAAAGCGCACTGAACAGCAGAGCAATAATCCAAATGACTTTGTCTCCTTTTACGTATTGAAGCAGTTTTTGCATCTCGAAATGGTTACAGTTTCTTCACTGCCATTTTAAATTGTCTACCGCGATCTTCGTAGTTTTCGAATAAATCAAAACTTGCACATGCTGGTGAAAGGAGGACAGTATCTCCATCTCTACCCAAATCATATGCAACACGAACGGCTTGGTCAGCAGAATCTGTGTCAACAATGGTATCAACCACTCCAGCAAAAGCTTTGCGCAGTTTTGAACTATCCTTAGTAAGACAAACTATGGCCTTCACACGAGATTGAACCAACTCCAGTAACTCTGAATAATCATTTCCCTTATCCGTACCACCGGCAATCCAAATGATAGGTCGTTCAACAGACTCCAAGGCGTACCACGTTGAGTTCACGTTCGTGGCCTTTGAATCATTGATAAATCGAATGCCATGAACACTTGCAACAAATTCAAGTCTGTGTTCAATGTTTTCAAAATTGGTAAGACTTTCTCTTACAACTTCTTTACGAAGTTCTAAAAAACGTGCAGCAGCAGCAGCGGCCATGCTGTTTTGAAGGTTGTGCTTTCCTTGTAAAGCAAGTTCAGTAATTTTCATAGAAAAGGTTTGATTAGGTTGTGTATTAAGGATTAAATTTTCTTGATTGATATAGCCACCAAATTCAAAAGATTGATTTGGTTGTATGCTGAAAGGAAACATCCGCGCTTTTGGTGTATAGGCTCGCATTGTTTCCATGGTGATGGGATCATCTATGTTGTAGATAAATACATCAGATGCTGTTTGATTCTGAATGATTCTGAATTTTGCCCGAGCGTAATTCTCCAACTTATAATCATATCTATCCAAATGATCAGGAGTGATATTTGTTATTACCGCAACATCAGCTTTGAACTGATACATATTATCTAATTGAAACGAGCTTACTTCTAATACATAATAATCGAATGAACATTCGGCCACCTGTCTTGCAAAACTTTTACCTACATTACCTCCTAGCCCTACATTCAATCCAGCTTGTTTCAAAATATGGTAAGTCAACAAGGTGGTAGTAGTCTTTCCATTGCTTCCGGTAATAGCAATAATTTTAGCCTGAGTATATCGTGCGGCAAATTCCAACTCAGACAACACTGGAATTCCTTTCGCTTCAAGAGCTAAAATCAACGGACTATTATTTGGAATCCCCGGGCTTTTTACAACTTCATCAGCATTCAAAATATCTGCTTCTGTATGCCCACCCATTTCGTATTGTATGCCATGCTGTTCAAGCTCTACCACATACTTATCCTTGAGCATTCCCTTGTCTGAAAGAAAAACTTCAAAACCCTTAAGTTGCGCAAGAACTGCTGTACCTGTTCCACTCTCACCGCCACCCAATATGACCAATCTCTTTTTCATCATCTTATTTTTAGAGTAATGATGGTTAGAACCGCGAGCATGATTCCAATAATCCAAAAGCGTGAAACTATTTTTGCTTCATGCATTCCTTTCTTTTGGAAATGATGATGAAGTGGTGACATAAGGAAAATTCTACGACCTTCTCCATATTTCTTTTTAGTGTATTTGAAATAGGCCACTTGAAGCATAACACTCAAGTTTTCAATCAAGAAAATTCCACACAAGACAGGAATTAATAATTCTTTTCGAACTGCAATAGAGAATGTTGCAATAATTCCACCTAAAGCCAAACTCCCTGTGTCGCCCATGAATACTTGAGCCGGATAACTGTTATACCAAAGAAATCCAACGCATGCACCTACAAATGCAGCAATGAAAACAGTTAATTCACCGCTGTTCGGTATGTACATGACATTCAAATAATCTGCGAAAACAAAATTTCCCGACACATAAGCGAATACAGCAAGCGTAACACCAATGATGGCAGAGGTACCGGTCGCAAGTCCATCAATTCCATCGGTAATATTCGCTCCATTCGATACTGCAGTAACAATGAAAATCACAATGAGACTGAAGACAATCCACATGACCCATTGATTTTCCCAAGAATCTGGTACCAGCCAAGAATAGTCGAATTCATTATCCTTAACAAATGGAATTGTAGTAGTTAAATCTTTGTGTTCCTCCCAAGACAAGCCCTGTGCATCTATGGTTTGTTCCGATTCAATTTTTGAAATGGGAGTTTTGGTTTTGACTTCTGGACTCCAATACAGCATTGACGCCACTATGAGTCCAACACCAATTTGCCCAACAATTTTACTCTTTCCAGCTAAACCCTCTTTGTTCTTTTTGAACACTTTAATATAATCATCTAAAAACCCAATCATTCCCAACCAAACAGTTGCAATGATCATGGTTTGAACATATACATTTGTCAAATCTGCAAGTAGTAAAGTAGGAACCAAAATGGCCGCAAGTATGATTAAGCCACCCATTGTAGGAGTTCCCGCTTTTTCCAATTGACCTTCCAGACCAAGGTCTCGAATACTTTCACCAACTTGCTTTCTGCGTAGCATGCGAATAAGCGATTTCCCAAAAACAAGAGAAATGGTTAGAGAAATAAGTATACTTAATGCAGCACGAAAAGAAAGGAAATGAAATAATCCAGATCCCGGAAAATCAAAATGCTTATCTAAGTATTCAAATAAATGGAATAGCATACTTTAATAATTTTGAAAGAATTCGTGAATAATTTGTAAGTCGTCAAAAGCATATCGAACACCTTGAATTTCCTGATACTTCTCGTGTCCCTTTCCTGCGATTAAAATGATGTCTGTTGCATTCGCCATTTGCGACGCTACCGAAAGTGCCTCTTTCCGATCTGTAATAGTCAATACTTTTTTACGCTGTATTGGATCTAATCCTTCAAGCATTTCATTGATAATTTCTTTAGGATCTTCACTTCTTGGATTATCCGATGTAAGAATTACTTTATCACTTTTTTCCGCTGCAATCACAGCCATTGTAGGTCGCTTTGCCTTATCTCTATCTCCCCCGCAACCAACTACTGTAATAATCAATTCATTTCCACTTCGAACTGAACGCACAGTGTCTAAGACATTTTCAAGTGCATCAGGTGTGTGCGCATAATCAACAACAGCCATGGCGCCATCTTTTCTTCGAATGGTTTGAAAACGTCCCTCTGGAGCACTGAGTACAGAAAGATGAGTCAATGTTTGAATTGAATCAATGCCCAACTCTGTAGCCACAGCAAAAACAGCTGTTAAATTGTAGGCATTGAATTCTCCTATGAGTAATGTGTGCAATTCATTATTCATAATAGATAGTTTCAAACCATCCAATTGATTCTCTAAAACTTTCGTTGTGTAATCAGCAATGGTATGAAGTGCATAGGATTTAACTCTTGCCTTGCACGCTGCCACCATGGCTTCATGATATCTATCATCACCATTCACCACAGCAAATGATGAAGACGGTAGCATATCAAATAACATTTTTTTCGCTTTGATATATTCATTCATGCTACCGTGATAATCTAGATGATCATGGGTAAGATTGGTGAATACAGCACCTTTCAATTGTAAACCAGTCATTCTATGCTGATGCAAAGCATGTGAAGATGCCTCCATGAAAACATAGGCGCAACCTTCATTCACCATTCTTGCTAAAAGCTCATTGAGTTGCACCGCATTCGGAGTTGTATGCGTTGAAGGAATTTCAATGTCATTGATTCGATTTACAACTGTACTTAAAAGACCGCACTTGTAATTCATTGAACGGAATAAGCGAAACAACAATGTTGCAGTTGTTGTTTTTCCATTAGTTCCCGTTATGGCTACAATCTTTAATCGGGTCGACGGATTATCATAAAAGTTGCACGCCAATATGGCCAATGCACTTGGAGCGTCTTCTACCAAGACATACACCACCTGATTGGATATTTCTTCAGGAAGTCGCTCACATACAATAGCAGACGCACCTTGTGCTATCGCCTGACCAATGAACTGGTGACCGTCAGACAATGTTCCTGTAACAGCAACAAACAACCCCATGGGCTTTACTGCACGTGAATCACTCGTAACACTCTCAATAGCTGCATTTGTAGATCCAATTACTTCTACAATCCGAACTTTGTAAAGAATATCCTTCAGTAACTTCATTTCAATTCAATACTTATGGTTTGTTTATTCGCGCGAGTTCCTGGAACTATACTTTGTTGAACTACTTTACCCTTGCCCTTTGCAATTACTTTCAACCCGCGTTTTTCCAATACATACAGAGCATCAGAAAGCCCCATGCCTCTTACATCAGGTACCTGATTGTTATTAAATTCTTTACCACTAGCCGAGAACTTTCCTTGATCAAAACGGATTGAAGACCATGTGTTTTGATGTTCAACTTTGTATGGCAATCCGAAGAAGCTTAAAGTTCTATTTGTTCTATTCGTCTCGGACAAAAGAAATCTTGGCTTCCATGTTTCAGCAATGAACGTGCTATCTGCAATCTGATTGGTATGTGCAATATCCAATTCAGTACCGAATAATATGTTGGCTAAATCACGAAAAACTGGAGCAGCAATCTTTCCACCAAATGCCTCTGAAGCATGTGCGCGGTTAATCACAACTATACAAGAATATTTCGGAGATTCGGCAGGAAAGTAACCTACGAATGATGCTCTGTGGGCGCTGTCTAAATAAATACCATTCTCAAAAATTCTTGCCGTTCCTGTTTTTCCCGCTGCCTTGTAGGGACTCTGAGAAAAAACTTTTTTGGCTGTACCAATAGTTGTTACCGCCTCCATTAATTTCCTTCCCTTTGCAACAGTTGATGGAGATAGGAAATTTTGTCGCAATGTAACCGGGTCAAACCGCTTCACTGCCTCACCATTTTTCCTTAATTCCTTCACCAATTGCGGCTTCATGTATACTCCATCATTCGCAATGGAGTTATAAAAGGCCAATTGCTGTAAAGGAGTAACTTCTACTTCATATCCAATGGCCATTTGCGTCAAACTCAACGCACTCCAATTTGTGCCTTTTACTGAAGAACGAACTTTCCCTCTCGGCTCATTATTTAAATCAATTCCCGATTGTTCTCCATATCCAAACTTGGATAAATAGTCTAGGAATAACTGTGGATTTGAATTGAAAACTTCACGAACCAAGAGTGCTGTGCCTACATTCGATGATTTCGCATAAATCTGCTCAATACTGACTACACCCACACTTCTCCCGTGGGTAACATCTTCCAACGTGTGATCAGCGATGGTCAACTTACCATTCCCCGCATCAATTGTTCTAGATAATTCCAATTTCCCCTCTTCAATACAAGCCAAAAGACTTGCCAACTTCATGGTACTACCTGGCTCAATGTTTCTATAAACAGCATAGTTTTCTATCTCACTAAATGTATTCGTCTTCTTATTGTAAGTGAGATTGGCCATAGCCTTGATATAGCCTGTTTTAACTTCCATTAACACAACACATCCCCACTCAGCCTGATACGTTTCCATTGTCTTCCGCAAAGAACTTTGGGCAGCATCTTGAAGGTGAACATCTAAAGTTGTAACAACGTCAAGACCTGGCTCGGGTTCAACAACAAAATCATCTGTCATGGGCTTCCAAACATCACCAGCTATGCGTTCTTGCTTTTGTTTCCCTGCCTTTCCTCTTAACACAGAATCATAGGCCAGTTCAATACCCACCATATTTGAATCTCTAAACAGACCAATGGTTCTGAATGCCAATTCTCCAAAGGGCTTAACTCGCTTGTTTTTGGTTAATATGATAAAACCGGTTCTAGCCTTCTTTTTATTTACAAATGGTAATTTCTTAAAATCTTGAAGCTGATTGTAGTTAAGATGATCTGCTACTTTTAAGTACCTGCTTTTTGATTCCAATGCCGATGTGAAATCAGACTTAAACTCAGCAGCAGTTCTATTTCCAACTATTGCGCTAAGTCCAGCACAAAGACTATCAAGCTTCGAAATAAAAACATCTCTATTAAAGCCGTCTTGACTATCCCAACGAATTTCATATTCAGGAATACTCGTAGCCAATAGCTCTCCGTCGGCGCTCAAAATTCGACCTCGTTCTGGCAGAATTTCATTCACCCGCATGGTAAACCTTTCAGCCAATTGACGCGCCTCTTCACCCGGTGTTGCTTGAATGTACAACACCTTACCGAAAATGACTAGACCAATAATACAGAATGTAATGTACAGAAGATAGATGTATTTCGATATGTTCTTCACCTCATTCATTTCTTCACCTCCTTGAAAAACAAACTATCAACATCAATTATAAATGGAGTTATCTCTGAATTTACCAATCCAATGTTCTTCATAGCCTCCATTACTTCACTATGTTGTGACATTACACTTAATTCACTTGCATTCGTACTATATTCTGAATTCAAATCATTCAGCTTCTCCTTCGTCTTTTTAATATCAATTTGAACACTTTCGAAATAATAAATGAGACTGATTTGAAGTATGAAAAGCGCTACAATGAAAAAGAAAAACGGCGCTTGACGCATAAGTGCATCACGCGTAAGAAAGTCTCCTGCTAGAATATCTCGCAAAGACAAACTCTTCTTTTCTGTTTTTTCTTCCTTTTTCATACCAATCCGAATGAATATTCATTCGGTTTATAACTTTATTTTTTTATACCTACTCGTAGTTTAGCACTCCGAGACCTCTTATTTCTTTCTAATTCTTCTTTAGTTGGCAAAATGGGTTTTGCCTTGAGTGGATTCATCCCTCGCTGGATATTTCCAAAAAAATCTTTCTTCAGCTCACCCTGAACATTTCCGGTTCTCAACAACTCCTTCACCATACGATCTTCAAGGCTGTGGTAGCTAATCACCACCAAGCGTCCGTTTGACTTCAGCAACTCTACACTCTGTTGTAGCATGGACTCTAGCACTCCCAGTTCATTATTCACCTGCATTCGTAAGGCTTGAAAAACCTGAGCTAGAAATTGTGAGGCCTTCCCTCTACCTTCCAATCCTTTCAAAGCTTCAATTAAACCCATTGTGGTATGAATGGGTTTATTCGCATGAATTGATCTCGCCACTCGCATAGGGTGATCAACTTCACCATACCTTGCCAACACCGTAGCCATTTCTTCCACTTCAGCTGCATTCAACCACTCGGCAGCAGACACACCTTGATTCGGATTCATGCGCATATCTAACGGACCATCGAAACGGATAGAAAATCCGCGGTCACCTGTATCAAACTGATGACTGCTTACTCCCAAATCGGCAAGAATCCCGTCTACCTGATCTACCCCATGAAACGCCAACCAATTCTTCATACTCCCAAAATTGTGGGGAATGAAAATGAGGTTTTCATCTTCAGGAATGTTCAAAGCGGCATCTGGATCTTGGTCAAATGCATAGAGCTTTCCCTTGTTTAAGTATTTCAAAATTTCCTTTGAATGGCCGCCGCCACCAAACGTAACATCTACATATATCCCATCGGGATTAATATCTAAAGCTTCAATACACTCATTCAGCAAAACCGGAATATGGTACTGTTGCTCCATTACATCTTCCCATCTAAATCTTTTCTCACTTCCTCAGCCAAATCTGAAAAGTCCATGTCGTCTCCAAGCACTTGATTCTGGTATGCATCACTATTCCAAATCTCCATCTTCTCACCCAGACCCGTGATAACTAAATCATTCGCTTTTGAATTTATTTGTATGTACTCCAACAAAACAGAAGGGATACTTATACGACCCGCAGCATCTAACTCAATTAATGTCGCTCCCTTCATAAACTTGCGTTGAAACAACTGGTGTTTTTGGTTGTAACGACTCAAACGCGACATTTCTTCATTCACCTTATCCCATTCTGGCTTGGGATAAATTACGAGACACTGTGTAAAAATATCTCTGTTAACAACCAGGCCATGATGAAGAATATTCTCCAACTGCTTTTTCAAGCGCGCTGGAAAGAGCACACGACCTTTTGCGTCGGCCTTACAGTGATATTCTCCAAGTAGGTTTAACATTCAATTGTGAATTCTTTTCCAAAATTAATCACTTTTTACCACTTTTTACCACTTAAAGCCATAAAACCCCTATTTGTTAAAAACTTTACCCCTTAGAAGTTTCAATAAAACCTATAATTATATTGATTATCAATACATTAATTCAAAAATTAACTGGTGGTAAAAAGTGGGAATGTTGATTTCCTTTAACAATCCAAAAATCATTCACCTCTCATTGTTAATCAAGTTTGAATCATGCGGTGCATGAGGGCTCTCAAGGTGTTATCTTCGTCGAATGTCAAACACAGAACAACTCATTCATGAAGGTGAATTCACTTATCTCGAGCAGGGAGAGGGCAAACCACTTATTCTACTTCACGGATTATTCGGTGCACTTAGTAATTTCAAGGAGGTTGTGGATCATTTCAAGTTGAAATACAAGGTTATTATTCCCATGCTCCCTCTTTACACCATGCCAGTGCTAACCACAGGTGTGAAAAGCCTAGCTGAATTTGTAGAGCGATTCATAAAGCACAAAGGATTTGAGAAGGTGAACCTGTTGGGAAATTCTTTGGGCGGGCACGTTGCTTTGGTGTTAACCAAGAGAAATCCTGAAAAAGTAGAATCGTTAATCCTAACAGCAAGCAGCGGCTTGTATGAAAATGCATTTGGATCAAGTTTCCCAAGAAGAGAAGATAAAGAGTTTATTCGTCAGAAGGTGGCCGTCACTTTTTTCGACCCCAAACACGCGACACCTGAACTGGTAGATGAATGCTACGAAGTGGTCAATGACCGCAATCGCGTGTTGCGCATTTTAGCCCTCGCTAAAAGCGCTATTCGGCACAATATGGCCGATGATCTTCAACACATGCACATCCCTGCGTGCCTCATTTGGGGTAAAAATGACACCATCACTCCCCCTGAAGTGGCAGAGGAATTTCAGAAAAAACTTCCGAATGCAGAACTCTTCTGGATTGACGCCTGTGGCCATGCTCCAATGATGGAGCATCCACAACAATTTAATCTGATTCTCGAAAATTGGTTGACCAAAAATCAGATTTAAACCATGCTTGTCAAACACGCCGAATTCATTAAATCTTCAGTAGAACTTTCGAAGTGTCCAAATCCTACTCTTCCTGAATTCGCTTTTATTGGCAGATCCAATGTAGGGAAATCTTCCCTCATTAACATGATCACCAATAAAAAGGGATTAGCAAAAACATCGGCCACTCCGGGAAAAACACAAGCCATCAATCACTTTGTAATCAACAAAGACCACGAAGCTTGGTTCTTGGTAGATTTACCCGGTTACGGATATGCTAAATCAGCAAAGACCAATCGAAAAAAATGGGAGAAGTTCATTCGTGATTATCTCCTAAATAGAGAAAACTTAACTTGCACGTTTGTACTCATCGATTACCGTCTTGACCCGCAAAAAATTGACCTCGAGTTTATGCAGTGGCTCGGCGAAAATGGAATTCCATTTGTGATTGTATTTACCAAATGTGAAAAATTAGGTATCGGCACAGACGGGGTGAAATTCAAAAAATATGCTGAAACATTGGCAGAAACTTGGGAAACGCTTCCCATGTGCTTCTTTACTTCATCTACACATCAAATTGGAAAAGAAGAAATTCTAACTCAAATCAATGAATGGCGCATTGAAGCCAACAAAAACCCACATTAAAGTGGTGGTTGCAAATTCATTTTTTCTGAATAATAATCACAAAAGTCTCGCATGGTAGCGGCCATACGGGCATCGCCAGTTGCCTTTTCAAAACTATCAGACAATGTGAGCAATGTTTGGTGAATGAAAAATTTCATCTCCTCCACCTCCATTTCTTTTGTCCATAGATCCAAGCGCATGGTATTGCGTTCATCCTTGTCCCATACAGCAAGTATCATAGCCTTACAGTCAGATGTCTTACCCAATTGAGGGGCATTCCAAGAAATTCGCTCAGGAACCTTGTTTTCATCCAAGTCTATGTCAATGGTTATGGTATTCTTCTCCATATTAAAAATCTGGTTTAAATGATTGTAAAATGCTCTGATTATTTGACGATCGAATGAGCTGTGTAATTGAAACCTCAGGATGCTTCAACATGTATTGCTGAACCATTTTATAACCAAGGTAAATTCCCAATTGAGGCGGACTCTCTTGCGGAACGTTTCTGGCTGAGGTAAATGGCCCAACATCAAACCACTTTTGAATTTCTATTCTATTCTTCGAAAACATAACATCTTGCTTGGCCACTTCTTTCCAACAATTCAAGCCATTTCCATTCACCCAATTCATTTGTTCAGAGCTCCAAGCCAAAAGCGTAGAATCCTCTATTTCACCCAACGCCAATTTCGTTAAATAATAAGCCTTTCCATGAAAAACCATGTTGGTCAAAAAATCTACATCCACGGCCGAGGTATCGATTTTATTCAGTTGAAAATAAACCATACTCTTTGCGGCGCTTGGAACAAGTTGGTTCAAGTTCATATCTTCCTTCTGATATTGAGCAAAAGGAACCGACCGCGTGAATGAATTATTCGTCCCTAAAAAAAACTCCAAACCCACTGCTGTATACCCATCATTGGAATAAGCACTCACATTGAATCCAGAATTCATACAAACCAATGTCGACGATTTATACCCCGGAAAAATTTGCTCCATGCGCAAATTCACTTCTAAGATTTTATCACGAAGAGAATCCAATCGACTTTGAGTAAACATTTTATGAACCTCCTGATTCAACGCATAAAAATCTGGATGTGTTGCGAAACCCTTCAGCTGAGATAATGTTGATAGGCTATCGCATGGACCAATGCGCAATATTTCCTCAACATATGTACAGTAAAATGATCCAAATTGTGATTTGAATTGATTCAACGACTGCTCAAGGTTTGTATAATCGCTCTGAAATACGGCGTCGTCTAACCGCAAAACTTGCAAGGATTTCCCCTCTGTATCAATATCTTCAATGGCATGCGGGTCAGACTCGCCGCATGAATAACAACCTATTGTCAACAAAAATAACAATAGCAGCCCTTTATATTTCGTTAGCTTTGGCATCATATTACTGCAAAAGTCAATAAAAAAACGAGTTATGAAAAAAAACCTTTTCCTCTTTATTGCGCTAACGATGTTGACAACCCCAATGTTGTTTGCACAGGATAGCAAATTTCGCCTTGGATTTAAAACTTCACCAAATGTATCTTGGTTCAACACTGACTCACCCCATTTGACAACAGGTGATAAAAGTTTCCGATTTGGATACGGTTTGAATTTCGACATTTTCTTCTCAGAAAACTATGCCATAGGAACCGGTTTTAACGTGAACAAAACCGGAGGCACCATGAGTTATTTTCAAAGCTATATTGGTTCAGAACCATCTGCCATTCCCGGTGGAAATCCACTTACCAACATGAACCAAATTGGATTGTTAAGTCGCGACATTTCATTGCAATATGTGCAGGTTCCATTAACCTTTAAAATGAAAACCCCCGAGATTGGCTACATGACCTATTGGGGACAATTCGGTTTGGGCTTGAATTACAATTCCAAAGCACTCAGCACAGATGAAATAGTATTTCAATTGTACCAAGACAAAAACACATTCGAATGGGAACCCTCTAAAAGAGAGTCTGAAACCTTTGAAAAAAATGACATAAAAAACGACGTCAACTTGTTTGGTGCAAACCTCATCTTTGCAGCAGGTATTGAATACAATCTAGCTGGTAAGACAAGTATTCTAGCTAGTGTTTCATATCACAACGGTTTTACTGATGCGTTGAAAGGTGAAGCTGTGCAAATGGATAATGTTACCAAAGGGCCATCATTCAATAATGACGCAACGCAAACAGCAAAAACGTTTGAATTGTCTGCTCGACCAAATTACATTGAACTTAACATTGGTGTATTGTTCTAAATTCAACCAATTGAAAAACATGAAATCCCGCGTAACTTTACGCGGGATTTTTATTTCTACTAAATGAATACAGAAAAAGTGATTGACCACATTGTGCACTGGCTGAAACGCTACGCCAATGACGCAAAATCAAAGGGCTTTGTTGTTGGTGTCAGCGGAGGTATTGACAGTGCATTGACAAGCATGCTTTGCGCCAAGACGGGGTTTCCTACTTTACTTGTTGAAATGCCCATTCATCAATCACCAAATCAAGTCTCACGTGCACAAAACCATATGGCTCGCCTCGAAAAAGAATTCAAGTATGTAAGCAAACAACACGTAGACCTCACCTCAACTTTTGACTTAATGCTTTCTCAATTACCCGAAAGCGATAATGATCATTCACTTCAGCTTGCCCAAGCAAATACGCGCTCTAGATTGCGTATGACCACACTTTATTATTTAGCTGGTTTACACGGATTTTTGGTAGCGGGTACTGGGAATAAAATTGAAGATTTTGGTGTCGGATTCTACACAAAATATGGAGACGGGGGGGTTGACCTTTCACCTATTGCAGACTTAACAAAGTCAGAAGTATATGCCTGTGCAAAAGACTTAGGTATTCATGAAGATATTCTTTTGGCACCGCCTACAGATGGTCTTTTTGGAGATGATCGCAGTGACGAAGATCAAATTGGTGCAAGCTATCCTGAACTTGAATGGGCCATGGAATTTTCAGGTGATGAATTAGATCTTTCTGAAAGAAAAAAAGCTGTACTTCATATTTATCGAACACTAAATAAACAGAACCAGCATAAAATGCAACCTATTCCTGTTTGTTTAATTCCCCATGATTTAAAAAAATGAATTTAGATTTAACAGATAAAACAGCCATTGTGTGCGGAGCCACACAAGGTATAGGTTTTGCAACGGCAAAAGAACTTTCTTCGCTTGGAGCACGAATTGTCCTTGTTGCTCGCAATGAAGAGAAGTTAATTGAGGCTGCGGCCCAACTTCATGACCAAACAAAAAATCACAGTTATTTGGTCGCAGATTTCAGCCACCCTCAGCAAGTATTAGAAGCTATTCAACTTTTCTTTCAGCATGATACGGCCCATATACTTGTAAACAATACAGGAGGTCCAAATCCGGGAAAGGCAATTGAAAGTGACATTGAGCAATTCAGACAAGCATTCAATGCTCACCTGATTTGCAATCAAATTTTAGCACAAGCGTGCGCACCACATTTCATTAAAAACGGCTACGGACGAATTGTTAATGTCATAAGCACAAGTGTAAAGCAACCGCTTCCCAATCTTGGAGTAAGCAATACTATACGCGGAGCCGTAGCGAATTGGAGCAAAACATTGGCCGGAGAATTAGGTGTACACGGCATAACGGTGAACAATGTTTTACCGGGCGCAACAGCTACCGGACGCTTGGAGCAAATAATAAATAATAAGGCCAAAAAATCAGGAAGTCAAGCTGCTGACGTGCAACACGAAATGGAGCAAGAAGTGCCTATGAAACGATTGGCAAAACCCGAAGAAATTGCAAACGCAATTGCCTTTCTCTGCTCTCCCGCAGCTTCTTACATCAACGGTATTAATGTGCCTGTTGACGGAGGAAGAACATTGTGTTTGTAAGCCTACTAGTTAAACAAATCTGTGTAAACAGACACATAAATGAATGTGGCTAAAACACCAACAATTGAAAAGAATACAGCCAGCCTATTTATTTTCATGATGCGTAGCTGCTCTTCTGTAAATTGTTTTAGGGGGTATTTGCTAACTAGACGCATCACATAAATATAACCGATATAATTTAAAAATATCGTTAAGAAACAAGCCAATACTATTTCTCCTGATTTAACACCATCTAGCCAACGCAATGCAAAAGGAGGAAATATAAACGCGGTCCAAGGAATTCCTTGTGGCCTGCCCTTCGGTTTAAATTCTGAAGTCACACTGGAAATGGGATTGTGATGAAAAACAACCAACAAGGCCAAGATGATAGCACTCAAAGCAGCAAGTCCTTGAATCAATGGTAACCCAACACCAAACAAAAAAGATCCACCTATTAAGGCTAGTATTAAATCAATCCAAAATGCTTTTGATAATCCGGTTTCAATTAAAACCGCAAGTGGTGGAGCAATAACGGCTAGAATGACCAAGAGCAATGTCTCTAGATCTGAATTTCCATGTGTTCCTAAAAAGTTCTTTTCTCTTAAAATTTCAGAATTCATGTCTTGTGCAATGGGTGAATCTTTAGAGATAAAAGACCTCTGTTCTTCCCTATCCAAAATTGATTTCTTTTTTCTCTCTACCAATCGCTTTTCATTTCCTAAAGGTTCCTTCTCTATTCTATTTTCATGAATCACTCTTGTATCTTGGTTCTCTATTGAAAATTCACTTGCA
>CAYSEX010000036.1:16998-24212 GCA_964430305.1 uncultured Chryseobacterium sp. | reverse complement strand
CGCGCTCTTCCCTTGGCTCAACGTCTTGGAGAACGTGCTCTTCGGCCTGCGCCTCTGATGACCGACGGAGTAAAACATTTCGAAAAAGAACATGTCATTGCAGTAAAAGATATTGCGGAATTAATTGCAGAAGCCGAAGACCTATAACCAACCAAAAATACATTTATGAAATTACTTGAAGGAAAAGTTGCCCTCATTACTGGTGCCTCGAGAGGTATTGGTAAAGGCATTGCAGAAGTATTTGCTTCACACGGAGCATCTATTGCATTTACTTACGCATCCAGTGACGAGAAAGCACGAGCTTTCGAGGCAGAACTTGCGGCCATGGGTGTAAAAGCCAAAGGATACAAAAGCGATGCAGCAGATTTTTCAGCAGCAGAGACATTGGTTAATGACATTGTCACCGAATTCGGAACGGTAGATGTATTGGTTAATAACGCTGGAATAACAAGAGATACATTGCTTATGCGCATGAGTGAAGACCAATGGGACGAAGTTATTCGTGTGAACTTGAAGTCTGCTTTCAACCTAACCAAAGCGGTGATTCGCCCCATGCTTAAAGCAAAATCTGGATCCATAATAAACATGAGTTCTGTAGTTGGAGTTAGCGGAAATGCAGGACAAGCGAATTACGCCGCTTCCAAAGCAGGTATGATTGGTTTCACCAAAAGTGTGGCACAAGAACTTGGCTCTCGTAACATTCGCTGCAATGCAATTGCCCCTGGATTCATTGAAACTGAAATGACTGAAAAACTAGATCCTAAAGTTGTAGAAGAATGGCGTGCTACTATTCCACTCAAACGTGGCGGAACACCAACTGATGTGGCCAACACTACCCTCTTCTTGGCATCTGATCTGAGTGCCTATGTAACTGGTCAAACCATTCACGTTTGTGGTGGAATGTTGATGTAAAAACACATGCAACTCATAACCAATACCTCTCCATGGCTGCTTAGCTTGTGCATTTGGGTGGGATTGGTATATGCCGTTGGACTGTATTACTTCAGAAGAAATTCCAACTCATGGAGTCCGGCCTTGCGCTGGACCCTCGGCGGCTTGCGCTTTGTTACTGTTGCACTCTTGGTTTTACTCTTGTTCAAACCGTTGCTCGATACTACTTCGCAACGCATTGAAAAACCAATAGTCGTATTCGCCTTGGATAACAGCTCAAGCATTCGAAACACAGCCGATTCAAACTTTTACATGAACGAGTTTCTAAATCAATGGAAACAAATTCAAACTCAATTGGGTGAAGATGTTGAAGTGATTCCAATGCTATTCGGCGAGAAAATTGACTTAAGCAGCAATGCCAATTTCAAGGATCAGGAAACGAATTTTAGTCAATTGCAACGGGCTATTCAAAGCCAAACGGCAGGTAGAAATCTTACTGCAGTAGTTCTTGCCAGTGACGGTTTATATAACAAGGGGTCGAACCCCATTTATGGGTTTAAAGGATTGCTGTCACCAATATTCACTGTATGTCTGGGAGATACAACCATTCAAAGAGATTTGTCGATTTCTAATGTGAGCGCAAATAAAATTGCGTTTTTGAATAATTCATTTCCCATTCGCGTTGCTGTAGATGGAAAAAAAGTAGCGGGCGAAACAGCAAGTGTCAGCCTCAGTCACAACGGTGCAGTTATACAATCACAAACCATATCATTTTCCAGTAATCGAGAATTTAAGAACATAGAATTCAATGTAGATGCAAACGCACCTGGAATTCAGACTTACACCATCAGTGTTTCTGAATTACCGAATGAATATTCGGTAAGAAACAACTCCGAAACTGTGTATGTTGAAGTTATAGACGGAAGACAAAAAATATTAATCCTAGCAAGTTCTCCGCACCCTGATATTGCGGCATTGAATGAAGCACTTCGCAGTCAAAAAAATTATGAAGTAACCGTATCCACTTTAGATCAATTCTCGGGCAATTTATCAGATTTCGACGCACTGATTGCCTACCAACTTCCTGCCATGGGAGGACTCGGTAAGGCACAACTATCCCAAGCGTCGGATTTAAAAATCCCAACACTTTTCGTGTTAGGTGGAAATACAGATCTTACTCAATTCAATCAACTGAATACAGGAATCATTTATAGCGGTTCAAATGGAAAACTAACTGAGGCGAAAGCTCAAATGGCTGCTGACTTTAGTCTTTTCACCACACAGCCCAAATGGTCAGAGTTGGTTTCACTGCTGCCTCCATTAGCCCTTCCGTTTGGCACCCTGACTACTCCCGCAGACTTTCAACCCATTCTGAATCAACGAATCGGAAGTGTTCAAACAACAAAACCATTAATTGGTTTTTTCGGAAATACAGATCGCAGAATGGCTGTCATTTTTGGTGAAGGCATTTGGAGATGGCGCATCGCATTGTATCAACTTGAAGAAAGTCATGAACTCTTTCATGAATTCTTCGCTCAAACCATGCAATACATTGGCATTAAAGAGAACAAAGACAAATTCAGAGTTCATTGCAAAAAGAGTTTTGCTTCGAATGAATATGTGCAACTCGATGCCGAATTATACAACAATTCATTTGAACCTGTGCTGAATGAAAATGTACAACTTGAATTAACCAATGAAAAGGGTGAAAAACAAAATCACAGCTTTAGCGGAAGTTCAACGGGTTATCATTTAAACCTTGGCTTCCTTCCACCCGGTCCCTACACTTTCGTTGCAACAGCCAATAGCGGTGGTGAAAATTTCGTGAAGAAAGGTTCCTTTGTAGTAGAAAAGCAATCTATAGAGCAATCCACTTCAGAAGCCAATTTTGCACTATTGCAGCAACTTGCTCAAGAGACAAACGGAAAGCGTTACAATGCGAAGCAACTCAGTGATTTGATTCAAGAATTGAAACAAAGAAAAGAGATTACAAGTAAAAGCTACGAAGAAAGGAAAGTTCGAGACTTGATTGAATGGAGTCCCTTACTTTTCATTCTATTAGCATTGCTGTCTTTGGAGTGGTTCATTCGAAAATGGAACGGAGGGTATTGAAATGAAATCAAAAATTACATTGCGTATTGGAGGTGTTCCTGAACATTTCAATTTGCCCTGGCAATTGGCATTGGAACAAGATGTTTTCAGTGCATTGCAAGCGCAGGTCTCATGGACCTATTTCGCCGGTGGAACTGGAGTCATGACAGAAGCATTGTCTGAAGGTGATTTGGATATTGCTCTCATGCTAACAGAAGGTTTTGTTAGTGCCTGGCACAGAGGGTTGAAAGCTAAAATTGTAAAGGTGTATACTGCTACTCCTTTAACTTGGGGGATTTATTCTGGTTATGCCAATACTCCGCTCATGCGAGGCGAGCATCAATTGAAATATGCCATTTCACGCAAAGGAAGCGGTTCTCATCTCATGGCACGTATTCATGCGCAACAGCATCATTTTCATCCTGCCGATGAACAATATGTTGAAGTATCAAACCTAAATAATGCTATTACGAGTCTAAAAAATAAGGAGACCAACTATTTTTATTGGGAAAAATACACCAGTATTCCATCTGTGAAAAAAGGACACCTCTGTTTTCTCGACACCTTTCATGCACCGTGGTGTGGGTTCGTTGTTGTTGCCAGTGAAGAAGCTCTTAAGCAAAAAGAAGAGATTATTTTAAAAGTTATGGAGGTCATGAATGAAAAATGTCAGGCTTTCATGAATGAACCTGAAAATATCTTCCGTGTATCTAACCGCTTTGAGATATCTACCGCAGCGGCAACTGAATGGTTTGAAAATACCCGTTACCAAGAAAATTTTGAAATTCATGCGGAACAATTAAAAGCTGTTCACGAAAGTTTAGGACTCCCCTATGAACATCCTTTTAACAACCTTTTGCATCACAACATGGTTTTAGTTTGAAATGAATAAAAACCAATACACCTATTTTTCTCAGTTCAATTGGCGTGAAATCAAACACCCCCTATTATCAGCGCTAAAATTTTTTGGGATAGTGCTATTTCTATTCCTACTCGTTAACTTATTTGACATATTGGAGCTAACGGGTAAATATCTAGCTGCATCAGATGAACCTCAAAAAGTTGAAACATTATTTGTTCTTGGTGGAAATAGTTACGAGCGAGGAAAGGCTGCTGCTGCATATGTAAAAAAATTTCAATCACCAATTGTATGTACCGGAGGTAATTTCCCAGTACAAATTCAAGCATTGGGGTATCATCTTACCGACGGTGAACTAACAAGACAATGTCTCATTCACCAAGGTGTAGATTCCACATCTATTGAAGTTTTGGGAAGTGCCACGAGCAGCTTTGAGGAGAGCGAAGAAATATTAAACTACGCCAAATCACATCAACTTAAAAAAATTGGTGTGTTAAGCAGTGAATATCATTTACGTCGATTGAGAATGACCTTTCAAGAAAAATTTGAAAAAGAAGGAATTGAATTGGTCTTCTTAGCAGCTATAAATGAGAATTTTACGCCCGAGTCATGGTACAAAAATGAAGAAGGTCTAATTACTACCTTCAATGAATACGCTAAAATGGTGTATTACCTGTTCAAATATTCCTGAACATCTTGCGTTGAATTCGCGTATTTTTGAAGAAGGAAGTTAGCCCATGAGTGAAAATTCAAAAGAGCATCACAATTCACACGAACTAATTCAACGGTTTGAAGAAATGATTCGTAAAAACGAATCGTACTATTTCGATGTTGAGCAGTTTGAAATGATTATTGAAGCTTACCAAGACAATCTGAGCTTTCAAAAAGCCATTAAAGTTTTGGAATATGCCTATTCACTTTTCCCAGAGAACACATCGCTAATCATGAAAGAAGTTCAAATTCTTTCAGGTATTGGTCAGCTTTCTAAAGCACTATCGCGATTGAAAGTGTTGGAAAAATTCGAACCCAACAATGACGAAATGTTGCTCACCATGGCAGCCATTTACAGCCAGCTTCGTGAACACAATAAAGCCATTCTTTATTACGAAAAAGCATTAGCGGTTTGTGATGAAGAAGAAATAGATGAAGTGTATTTGGAAATGGCATTGGAATATGAGAATCTTGATCGTCATGAAAAGGCCATTGATGTTTTACACAAAGGAATTCAACGCAATCCGGAAAACGAAACACTTTTATATGAATTAGCATTCTGCTATGAAGTGGCTGGACTACATGCTGTTTGTGCAACCTACTTCCATAAATTCATAGACGAGCATCCATACAGCTTTGCGGCCTGGTACAACCTAGGTAATGCCTTGCAGCGTCTAGAAAAATTAGATGACGCCATTGAGGCGTATGACTATTGCATGGCTATTCAAAGCGATTTCGCGCCAGCGTACTACAACAAAGCACACGCCCTTTTCAAACAAGAGAAATACGCGGTAGCACTTGAAGTGTTGGAAGAATCTTATACTATTGAGCCACCACAAGCTCCTGTATTTTGTCACGTTGGCGAATGCTTTGAGAAAATGGGGAATCTTGACAAAGCTCTTTTTTATTACTATAAAAGTATTGAGAGCGATGAGTTTTGGGCCGACGCATACTTGGGCATTGGCGTAGTTATGGATTTACAAGGCAAAACAGAGGAAGCTTTTCCTTTTATTGATAAGGCCATAACATTGGAGCCAAAGAACCCGGATTACACCCTATACAAAATTGAAATGCTTGCCAAACAAGAGAAGTATTTCGATGCCCAATTGTTGGGAGAGCATTTAACGAAAGAGTTTCCGGACAATGATGAATCTTGGATGGCCCTTGCCGATATTCACTACAAACAAAAACAACTTATTCAGGCACTTCAAGTTTTGGAAGAAGCCACTCTTTTCCACGTCTCCAATGCTGACTTAGCCATGCGACGGGTGGTCTATTTATACGAATGTGGCAAAATACAAGAGGCTGAACAACTGATGTTGATGGTACTTCAAAATGATAAGCCAGACCTCGAAGAGTTCGAAACGTATTATCCGAAAATTCAGCAAGTACATTTCTACCTGCAGTTGAAACAAGATTTGGGCTTAGTGTAAGAAGTACACGCTCTAAGTTTTCTTATATTTGCCTTTGCATTGATTTTAAACTATGAAGCATAATTTATCATTCCTACCACAACGCGAGGGAAAGCCAAGAGAATTTGGTTTGACCATGGTTATGGACAAAGGACTTTCCATTCGTCAAGCAGAAGACATGGTTGAAGCTGGCGCAGAATATATTGATATGGTTAAGTTGGGATTTGGAACCTCCATCTTCTCCAACCAGGTCGAAGAAAAAGTTAAACTTTATCACGAAGCAGGAATAAAGGTATACCTCGGTGGCACCTTGTTTGAAGCCTATTTCGTTCGTAATCAAATAGAAGATTATAAAAAATTAGTTGACCGCTTGAAACTAGACACAGTAGAAGTTTCAGACGGAAGCGTGGTATTAGATCACAACATTAAATGCGACCTCATTGCCGATTTTGCGAAAAACTACCGTGTTTTATCTGAAGTAGGCTCAAAGGAAGAAGGTATTCTCATCTCTCCTTCAAAATGGATCAAAATGATGCAAACCGAATTACAAGCAGGTTCATGGAAAGTTATTGCAGAGGCTAGAGAAAGCGGTACGGTTGGAATATACAGACCATCTGGGCAAGCACATGTCATGTTAATTAATAAGATTCTGAGTAAAGTAGATGGCAACTCAATCATTTGGGAAGCCCCTAAGAAAGCGCAACAAGTTTATTTTATAAAACATTGTGGGGCAAACGTAAACCTAGGAAACATTGCTGAAAATGAAATAATTCCTCTTGAATGTTTACGTAGTGGCCTTCGCGGCGACACTTTCTTCGATTATTTACCTGAAGAAATTGTTACAAAATATAAAAGCTAGTATGTTTTTATCATTAGACACGTTCAACCAATGGAAACTTGAAGGAAAAGACTTCATGCTCATTGATGTTCGTGAAGATTACGAAGTTGCGCTTTGTCATATTGGTGGAAAACATATTCCTTTGGACCAAGTGATCCACAATTTTCAATCGTTTCCAACAGACAAACCTTTAATCTTTCACTGCAATTCAGGAAAGCGTTCAGATGCCCTTGTCTATTTTTTAGAACATAAGTTCAATCTTCATAACCTATATAGTCTAGAAGGCGGAGTTCAAGGTTACGCTGAAAAATTCGACTCATCTTTAAAATGCGCATTATAACATGATGGAGTTTCTCGAGTGGTTGTTGCATTTTGTTCGGAATTTAAATACCGAATTACCCATACTTCTTGA
>CAYSEX010000036.1:0-16898 GCA_964430305.1 uncultured Chryseobacterium sp. | reverse complement strand
GAGCGAAATTCAGTTCGAAATGAAACGGTATGGCCTGATTGGAAAAACCTTAGAACATAGTTTTTCCAAGGCGTATTTCACGGAAAAATTTAAGCGGTTACAATTAAATGCCGAATACCAAAACATTGAGTTAAATTCCATTGCTCTGGTGGAAGATTTATTAATAAAGAATTCTTACAATGGATTCAATGTTACCATTCCTTACAAATCTGAAATCATTCCATATCTACATCAGCTCGATGAAGCAGCTCAAGCCATTGGTGCGGTCAATTGCATTTCAGTAAAAAACGGAAAATACATTGGTCACAATACCGATTGTATTGGCTTCGAACGAATGCTTGTTCCTTTAATGGAAAATAAAGTGGAGAATGCCTTGATTTTAGGAAGTGGCGGAGCATCTTTAGCTGTTCAATATGTTTTGAAGAAGTGGGGAATCCGATATTTCATAGTTAGCAGAGAAAAGCACATGCATGCAGCTCAGCATTGTACCTATGAAGACATAACTTCGACATTAATTCAGGCATGTACACTTGTTGTGAATACTACTCCTTTAGGTCAATTCCCATTTATAGATCAATGCCCCATACTTCCCTATGAAGCCATGGGAAAAGGTCACATTGCAATTGATTTAATATACAACCCTGCTGAAACCACTTTTCTCTCTCTTGCTAAAACACAAGGTGCCACCGTTTGCAACGGATTAGGTATGCTACATATTCAAGCTGAGGAGAGTTGGAAATTGTGGGAAGAGTAAATTCATTCCACCTTCAAATTCACTAATTTCGTTCAAAACAAACAACTTCAAAATGCAATTTCCACTTCACTTTAAATTCAAAATAACAACGTTAGCCAACGATTTTACAGTACAAGACAATAATGGAAACACGGTTGCCTATGTGCGTCAGAAAATGTTCAAATTCGTAGATGAAATCATGGTCTATTCCAACGAGTCTAAAAGTGAATTACTCTATACAATCAAGGCAAACAAATGGATTGATTTCAATGCGGCCTATGCTTTCACCAACAGCGAAGGAAACGAACTTGGCAAAGTAGCTCGCAGGGGATGGGCTTCCATTTGGAAAGCGCGTTATGAAATCTACAACGAAGCGAACGAAAACAACCTCATTATTCAAGAAGAAAATCCATGGATAAAAGTTGGAGACGCCCTTTTATCTGAAATTCCAGTTCTTGGTCTGCTCACAGGATATTTATTCAATCCGGCCTATATAGTTAAAGACCAGAATGACCAAGTCATTTACAGACTAAAAAAAGAAGCTTCATTTTTCGGAAGAAAATTCAGTTTGGAACGCTTGTCTGATCAATCAGAAACTACGGATTTACAGGCCACATTATCTTTAATGATGATGATCTTGTTGGAACGAAGAAGAGGATAAATTCTATCTTTCAAGTTTTACTACCCGTTGTACCTCACGCCCGTTCAATCGAATGAAGTAAACACCAGGTGCAAAATCAGCCATGGAAATTTGAATTGAATTTCCAACTGCTTTTTGGCTGTCCACAGTTCTACCTTGGCTGTCTAATAATTCAATCCACATTGCTCCTGCAGCCCCCGATTGAAGTTGAATGACAATCTCATTAACCGTTGGATTCGGATAGACATTCCAGACAAGATTCGGAATTTCCGAAACTGAAATTATACTGTCACTGGTATAAAAACCAAGACCACCACCTATCTGGCCAACAAACAAATCGGGCAACCCGTCGGCTGTAATGTCTTCGTACCATACCGCACACCGCTCTCCTTCATTAATTCCATAAAAATCTAAAGTCTCGAGGTTGAAATTACCGTTCAAATTTCCATCTACAACCGAGTAGTGATTAATTTGTCCGGTCTCTGTTCCTACCAATACCTCCCATTGATTTTGTCCGTTTTTATAAAAATGAGGAATGCTGTATCCAAAAACACCAATGATGTTGGTTGCTGCAAAATGACCTAAAGAATCTTCTATAAAATCATACGCAGGTGCATTGGCCGTACCAACATTTTGAAAATAATTCACATTTCCATTCTTCTCCCCTACTGCCAAATCCAGTAACCCGTCCTCATTTAAGTCTACCCACTGCGGTGCTGCATATTGTCCAACGTCTATGGTTGTTCCATTTGATGTTGTTATTGCTTCTGGCGTTGTGGAAAATTGCATTGCATTGCCCTGCCCTGCTATATTCTCATACCGAAACAAATATCCGTTCATCACTCCAATAAGCATGTCTTCATCTCCATCACCGTCATCATCACCAAATGCCAAATACTTACTATCAAGGGTATCAGTTTCCAAAGGCAAATAATTGTCTGTGATTAATTCAAAACTCGGAATTTCTGGAGTGCCCGTGTTTTGAAAGTAATAAATTCGAGAGGTGTGGCTGTCACTCCAATTAAAAGGATTGAAATACTTTCTATTGGTAACCATTAGATCTTTCAATCCATCTGCATTCACATCTGTGAGCACAGGATAAGCGCAAGTACCAAAATCAAGCATTTCATTTTGCAAAAAATTAGTGGATTGAAACTCAAATTGAGGACCAGCGTTCGCACCATTGTTTTTGTACATCCAAACTCCGTTGCGGTCATCCATTGCCGAATATGAATTCGGTGCAACAATGAGATCGCGAAAACCATCTGCTGTCACATCTTCATAATAAGCAGCAGGAAACAATGGCAAATTCACCTGAACTGTTGCACCTTGCTGCAGTGGAAAGTCATTTTGAAAAGAAATTACAGAATCCAATCCATCCCATGCATTTTCCATGAGAAGAGCTCCCAAATTGGTTTCTGTAACATCACCAACCACCAAATCATGAAGACCGTTGTTATCTAAATCTATGGAGCATAAGGTTCCACCCGTATGTAACATTTCATTCGAACGCGGATCAGTCACATTCAAACCACAAATAAAATCGCTGCCTAAAATCATTGAAAAACTCTCTGGGCTTTCGCCAAACATTCCGTAACATCTGTTACCACAGACATAATCCATTGATTCACAATTACCGTTTTCAGCCTGAAGCGACTTAAAAAAATAAATGGTAGTAGCCTGTTCAGTGAAGGTGAAAATATCCAAATCACCGTCGCCGTCATAGTCTTCAATAGCAGGTATATCAACACTTACCGTATAAATAGGTGCTGTAAATGGATTTCCAAAGTCATAATCTGCTTGAATAGGAGCGCCATTGTTTACTGGCTCAAAAGCCAGCACACCCGATGAAGAAACATTTTTCCAGCATTTGATTTGGGATTGAGAATTGGCAAAAATATCTTCCTTTCCATCACAATTAAAATCACGCAGTAACACCCAATTTACAAGACCTTGAGGAAATGAATTATTATATTCTCGCGTATACGAATAATAGGTCTGACCGTTAATGGTTCCTGTATTCAAGAAGATCGAAATACGTGAACCAATTCGGTCGAAAGTAAAAATGTCTTTTAAACCATCTCCATTCACATCAATGGTTGAGAATTGGGGTGCGTTGAACCCACCTGCCCATGGATTAGGCAACTCGAATCCATTGGCTAGAACTAAAGTGTTATTCGACCTAGTTAGTAATTGTGCTTGAGCCGTGAATAGACACAAACAAAATAGCGCCATAGAAAAGTGTGTTTTCATTCTCGTAATTATAGGAGGCAAGTTACATCAAAGCAAACGTTTGAAAAGAAGAATTCATACCTTCGCAACATGAATGCAGCACTTATTTTTCTTTTGGTTGGAATACTGGTCATACTTGTAGGAACAATTCTCTTCTATCTTCAAACTAGACATCATAAACACAAAGAACAGTTGCACCGCATTGAAATTCGGAAAGTACGTGAATCACAACTATCCCCCTTGCGTGTTGCCGCTTTCGAACGTTTAATTATTATGCTGGAACGCTCGCGCCCTTCGGCCTTGGTCATGCGGACAAGCAAAGCGGGAATCAATGCCAGCTTTTTGCAATTGGAAATTATTAAGAGCTTACGCGAAGAATTTGAACATAACGTTTCCTTGCAATTGTATGTTTCGGAAAGCACATGGCAAAATATTCAAGATGCCAAAGCTGAGGTAACTGAACTGGTAAAAGTGGCATTTTCAAAAGTAGATCCGAACGGGCCTGCTATTCAATTGGCTCATTGGATTACTGAATTGGAAGCTGCTGCCGGAACTAAAAATCTAGACGCGGCTATTCGCGCTGTGCGCATTGAATTATTGCAATTGAGTTAATTTAAAACTCCTCGAATTCGAATCATATTACCGCGCTCGCATTCGTGTGTTAGATTGGTCAACTCCACAGTCTGAATTTGATTTTCATGAATGTGCATATTTTCACCTAATGCATTGCGAATGACCGTATCCATTCCTTCCCTGTATTGAAAGCGTCCAGGAATTAAATGCCTCCCCATACAGGTATTCAATTCGTTTCTTCGCGCAGCCGGAACCAAATCTTGAAATGTCTGAAGTCCAACCTTCCGCAAAACCGCGTCTGACGGGGCAAGAACAGTATAATCACGTTCCAATAAAGAATCACGCCAGGTGCTCAACTCAAGCAAAGAAGTCCAAACAGTAACTTCCACATCTGACTTCATGTATGCCAAGATGTTGGCCTCTCGCTTTTTAGATCTAGACTGATACTCTCGCCATTCCTTATCTGCACCACTGAGGTCTACAGGGTCTGAAAAATCACAAGACCATAGCGCTAGGAATATCCAAACACTATGGCCTCGTATTTTCTTCATGCACTATTATTTTACCGCAACGCGAGGAGCGGCGTTCATAATTTCTTCGCTTGCGAAATCTTTAAACTTCTCGAAATTATTCACAAATTTCTCTGCAAGTTCGTTGGCTTTCGCGTCATAGGCATTCTGATCGGCCCACGTATTTCTTGGATTTAAAATTTCAGATGGAACATCAGGACAAGTCGTTGGCATGGCCAATCCGAATACTTCGTGATTTACATATTCAACATCATTCAACTTGCCTTCCAACGCAGCGGTAATCATGGCGCGAGTGAAACTCAATTTCATTCTGCTTCCCACACCATATGATCCGCCAGACCATCCGGTGTTGATGAGCCAAACTTGGGCACCACTTTCGTCAATTTTCTTTCCAAGCATTTCAGCGTAAGCTGTTGGATGCAACGGTAAAAACGGAGCACCGAAACAAGCGCTAAAGGTTGTTGTTGGCTCTGTAATACCTGCCTCTGTTCCAGCCACCTTCGCGGTATAACCGCTAATGAACTGATACATGGCTTGACCTTTATTCAGTTTTGAAATTGGCGGCAACACACCGAAGGCATCACAAGTAAGGAAGAAAATATTCTTTGGAATGCCCCCCATACTTGGATCCATGATATTATCTATGTGGTGTATGGGGTAGCTAACACGGGTGTTTTCTGTTTTGGTGGAATCAGCATAATCGGGAGTGCATCCGTCAGCTTCAAAACCAATATTTTCTAACAACGCACCAAATTTGATGGCATCATAAATTTGCGGTTCTTTTTCTCGCGACAAATCAATGGTCTTTGCATAACAGCCGCCTTCAAAATTAAATACCGTAGAGTCGGTCCAACCGTGTTCATCATCACCTATCAACCTTCTATTTGGGTCGGAAGAAAGTGTGGTTTTCCCTGTTCCCGATAACCCGAAGAAAACAGCAGTGTCGCCTTCTTTACCTACGTTCGCTGAGCAGTGCATTGAAAGCACATTTTTCTCGTGTGGAAGTACATAATTCAGAACGGTAAAAATCCCTTTTTTGATTTCTCCGGTATATCCTGTACCACCAATGATAGCCATTTTGCGAGTAAAATCAATGACCGCAAAGTTGTGCTGACGCGTGCCATCTATTTCAGGGTCGGCCATAAATCCGGGCGCACAGACTACGTGCCATTCAGGACTCATAGTCAATAGCTCTTCAGCAGAAGGACGCAAAAACATGTTGTATGCAAACATATTACTGAAAGGAAATTCAGTAACCACACGTACATTCATTCTGTAGCGTGGATCTGCACACACATAAGCATCACGCACATATACATCCTTACCTCCAAGGTAAGCGCACATGCGTTGGTATAATTTGTCGAATTTATCAGAGTCGAATGCTATATTGAATTGGCTCCACCACACAGAATCAGCGGTATTTGCATCCTTAACTATAAATTTATCTTTGGGAGAGCGACCGGTAAATTCGCCGGTTTCAATGGCCAGTGCTCCCGTGTTTGAGAGTGTACCTTCTCCGCGAATAATGGTTTCTTCAACTAATTCTGCTGGCGTTAAATTCCAAAACGCCGTTGTTACATGCTTCAGTCCCAAGTAGTCAAGAGTTGCACCCTCAGGACGGTTTCCGATGTGTGTCATTTGTTTTAATTTGGTTCGACTTTCATTGAATCGTTCGACAAATGTAGCCAAAAAAAAATGGAGACTTCAGCGAGAAAAAATGAGCTTTCTCAACCAAAAAATGGTTAAAACTTAAGATAAATAGAGATCAATGAGTCCTTCAGGGGCTTCAACATGCACCATGGCTTGCTCTGGATCAACGCCCAAAATGAATTCAGGTTGAAGCGGAATGAATATGGTCACTCCCGATTCATGTAAGATTTCAATTTGCGGATTCGTGGAAACGCCACCCACATGGGTAATTTCTCCGAGATAACCATATTCTTCATCTTCCACCCCAAAGCCAATCCAAGTATCCATATCTTTTTTCAGCGCATCGGCAGATTGTAATTGTTCTTCAGGAATATAAACCAATGCTTTGATGAGTGCTTTTGCCTCGGCCTCGGAATTCACTCCTTGCAATTTTACTTTGGCTGCGTTCTTCGTTTTGGGTTCAAACAATTCAATTTTATAGGGAATTAAATTTCCATTTAACTCCAAAAACAGAAATTGAATTTGACTGTAGTTCGCCAATTTCGCTGTTTCCAAGAAAACAGTTAATTCACCTTTGTATCCGTGCAGCTTGGTAATTTTTCCCAAACAGTGCATTGCATCTTTGTTCATTGTGCGAAGATAAGTTTGTTCATTTCAATTAGTTTTGAAAAATGAATTCCATACGAAACAACAGATCCGTTCAAGCCATTATACCTCCTCCGCCAACGCATTTCGTAGGTGATGGATTCAAAGTGCATCATTTCATTCCAGATTATTATTTAAGTATGGAACGCATGAACCCATTCTTGATGCTGGACTACAATGCACCAACTTACTTCCCACCAACGGAAACGCCTCGTGGAGTTGACGTGCATCCACACAAAGGTTTTGAAACAGTAACCATTGCATATCAGGGCAAAGTTGCACACCATGACAGTGCTGGGAATAGCGGTGTTATTTCTGAAGGCGGTGTTCAATGGATGACTGCCGCTTCTGGTGTGTTGCACAAAGAATATCACGAAGCGAATTGGGCCAAAGAAGGTGGTATTTTTCAAATGGTGCAGCTCTGGGTTAATCTGCCCTCACAAGACAAAAAGTCTCCACCGAAATACCAGAGTATAGATCGCCCTCAAATCCCTCAAGTGAATTTGCCCAATCATAACGGTCATGTTGAAATCATTGCAGGTCTCTTCAATGGAAATAAAGGAGCTGCGAGTACCCATACTGAAGTGCATTTAATGAATGCTCATTTGAACCCTGGCGCGGAAGTGGAGTTCACTTTTTCAGAAAGAAACAACACAGCACTATTGGTCATAAACGGTTCAATTGAGGTCAATGGGAACCAAGAGGCCCTTGCGAACCATTTTGTTTTAATGAACAATGACGGTGAATCTTTCCACATCAAGGCAAAAAAACAATCTACAGTGCTTGTTTTATCTGGAGAACCTATTCTAGAGCCCATTGCAGCCTATGGCCCTTTTGTTATGAATACGAAAGCAGAATTGCTTGAAGCATTTCAACAATTTGAAAGAGGGGAATTTGGAAATTTAGAATAATTCCTTAAGGCTGATTTGCTCCTTCCAATTTTTGAATACGCTTTTCGTACTTCGCTTGCATTTTAGCGTTACCCATACGTTTGTAACACGTTGCAATATTGGACAAAACAACCAAATCACGCTTATCTATTTTCTCAGCTTTTTTGAAATACGTTAGTGCGTCTTCCAATCTGTTCGTACTGAGATAAACAATGCCTGCATCTGAAAGGGCTTCAGTGCACTTGGGATTGAGCTCAAGCATTTTCTCTGCAATGAGCAGCATATCATCAAGCAGCGCATCTTCATTTGTTTCCCAAATTTGGGCCTGGTACGCTTGTACGTTTGAAAGAACGAAAGCCTCTGCATCTTTCAAGGGGCCGTCTGACCATTGCCATTGACACTTGTTTTTCTTTGATTCCTCTAATACAGTAATTACTTCAGAAACAAAGAGCGTGTAATTGCCTTGAATACCTGCCGCGAAGATCTTTCCAAAATACAAGTCAAGTCGATTAGGCCATTTCTCCTTTGCCTTTTCAATATACAAATAGGCCATTTTAGATTGGAGCGGATCGAAGGTGATTTCTGTATTCAAGTATCCAACAGCTTCAGTCACCGAATCCAACACTTGCAGTGAAAAATTCTCACCCCCATTTTCCGAGGTTTCGAATCGCACTACTTCTTTTTTAGACCTTGAAAAATAATAATTAAACTGGGCTATATAAAGATCAATATCATCTGCATTGGGTGTTGCCTTCTCCCACTCCGCTATGACTCTAAATTGTTTTAACGTATCCTCATCCAATTGAGCTTCCTGGTACAATTCTTTAAAGCTTTGAGATAAGACCTGTTGCGAAAAACACAACGCCCAAACAAATAACAACAAGCGAATATTCAGTTTCATGTCACTATTTTTTTTTCGAGAATTCAATCTTTTGTTGTTCCATCATGACCTTTAATCTCTTCATGCCGGAAGAACCAACACCATGCAAACTTAGAACATCTGATTCATTCCATTTCTTTAAGTCTGTTAATTTCCAAATATCCGCACTCAACAATGCGCGCTGCATGGGACCTGGTAGCTCATGCATAAAATCAGGACGCACCTCATTCATTCGAAATTGCACAATATCACGAATCAACTTTTTCGGAAGTTTGGCATCATAAGGGAATTGAATAGTGCCTTTGGAAAACTTCCAATTTTGGAGTTGATCTTGAAATGCCTGAATACCAGATGACGTTGGAAATAACCCCATGTGGTTTTTGAATCCTGCAAAATAGACCACATATTTCCCTAATTTCAATGCTGGCATACCATAGCCCATTGCTTCTTCGGCATCAGGTGCGGCAGAATAAATGATGTTGCGCAGTTCAGATAAAGCAGCAGCCTTCTCAGAATTAAACTTACTGATGTATTGGTCAATTTCTTGACTTCGTTTTCCACACTGATGACTTGTTGGCATTTGGCAAATATATCATGTCACTCTAGACAAGGGAATAACTTCTGCTACGAATAAAATATGGAATACCGCTGTAGCGACATAACAACAGAATTCTTGTATATTTGAATCCAAATTAAAAAAAATGAAAAAAATTAATTTACTTCTATTTATTTTTCTCTCAACCCTTTATACATCATTTGGGCAGGCTGAGAATACGATTGAATCAAAAACTATTGGTAAGCAAACATGGTCAACGAAAAATCTACACGCTGATGCTTTCAAAAATGGCGATAAAATTATGCTCGCTCAAACAAAAGAAGATTGGGATAAGGCAAATCGGAGCAAAATAGCGGCCTATTGTTACTATTCATATCAGGACCAAATAGATGAACTGCAAGAATCAAAACAATTTATTTTGGATCGTGCAAAAAAAATAAAAGATAACTACACGTTTAACTATGAGAGAGAGGCCGAATTGAAGGAGTTGTTGAACAACTATGAATTGGAGAAGCAAAAAGTAGGAACTGGTAAGAATGCGAAAAAAGAGTTGGCCGCAATTGAAACAAAATATAAGCCTCAGATCGATGCTTTGAACAAAGAGAAAGCCGAACATGAAAAAGGGGCAAGACAGGCCAACCAAGACGAATACAATAAATCTCTTGACGGACTTGAATACCTAGAAAGTGAAATTAGCAGATATACAAATCTTGAAACTGAGCTGAAAAAAGGTGAGAAATATGGATATCTATACAACTACTGGGCAGTTATTGATCCAAGAGGACTTGCTCCAGATGGTTGGAAAATACCTACTTTATCTGATTGGGAAGCTCTAGAAAAGCATCTTCAACCAGAACCAGGTATGTCAATGAAATCATCAAGTGGTTGGTTTGAAACTGTGAATGGAAAAGAATTTATCGGAAATGGCACGAATGAGAGTGGATTCAACGGACTACCTGCGGGTTGGAGAAACCAAACTGGTGCTGAGTTCATGAACATCAATGATTTTGCATATTGGTGGACATCAACACCCATCAAATCTTCAAATTCAGCAAATGCCATTGGTTTGGATTGCAGAAAGAAAGTATTATGGAAAGACACGAATAATTTCGCAGGAGGTCTTTCGATTAGATTAATTAAAGACGAGAAAAACAAAGATTCGAAAAAATAAGATTGATGTAGGGTTTATTCCTACGGCATATAAAAAGGGCGTCAAATGACGCCCTTTTTATATGCCCAGTAGTTTTCTTAACACTTTAGGTAAACGTCCACGTAATTCCTTCATTTTCTTGGTTTCTACAAACCACAACACCACACCTATTGACAAAACAAACAAAAGAGATACGAGTAAAAATTGACTAAACGAAACCTGAGGACAGAGGCTGAACAAATAGGAGATAACAACCAAATGAAGAATGTAAACGAACAAACTTTTTTCACCAAGAAAAGCTAAAAAACGACCAATTACCGCGCCCTTCAGAAAAAATCTTGAAATACCCAATACAATTCCTAACCAACCAAATATCACCAATAAAAACTCACTGTTAACAGGATAAAAAAGTTCAATATAACCGTCCCTGAATTCTTGAATACTATGATTTATCATCATAAAAAGAATACCGATCAGAAACAAAAAAACTCCTGATAACAAGAACCAAATTTTTGAAAAAATATGACGCAATAGATTGAACTGTATAAGATATCCCAACCCAAATAAAAACATCCAGGGCAACAATGGAAACCATCCGTCAAACAACAATCGTTGAATATTACTCAAACTGAAAATTGCGTTTTCATTCGTGTAAAAGAGATCTAAAATACTCACATCTGAAATTTCAAATCGATAAGCAATAATTCCCTTCAAAAGAGAAAAAACAATAAAACCAATGGCTACAATTGCCACATTGATAAACAAGGAAAGATTATGTAAAAAATAATAAACAACTTGCGAAATACCTATTAAATAAAGCACATCAAACGTTGAAAAAGGCACAATACCCCAAATAAAAATATCTACCATAGCAGCAGATAATATTAAAATGATTCCGTTTTGAAGTAAATCACTCTTCTTTTTTTCAGCATTTATTCGAAATGTAACCCCTGATAAAAAAATAAATAATGGGGCTGCTAGAGAACCCACGAATCGAAAATAAATATTTGTATTTGAGCCCTCCAACAAAGCAGGGGCCGAATTAGCAGCTACCATAATTACTATTGCTAGCCCTCTTATAAAATCAATTTCTTTATTTCTCATTGACACATATTAAAATGCGAGAAGCACGATTGGAACAAAAAATAAAAGCGGGAAAATAAATCTGAAAATCAGATCCCACTTCTTTGCTAACTTCATTTTATCCACATCGCCACTCGCATCAAGATAAAAGGTATATAATGACTGAGCCATACTCAACGCAATGAGAAAATAACAAACGTAAAAAACCTTATCAGAATATGTTATGTAACCAATTTCAGGCAATTCACTTCCTATCGCAAGTTGAAATGCAATGGCGCTCAATAGAGAGGTCACAGTTAAGCCGGCTGCAATATCTAGTTTATCGGGGGGAAGAAAAAACACATAATACACAAGCAGCAAAATAATTAAAAGCGGAATTATCAGCTTTGATATGTAGGGTATGAATGGGCGCTCCAAATAAATGTTTGTATCAAGTCTACTATACTTCGAGACTGGGTCAAACTCTGGATCGCCGAAATCTGAATTATATTCACCCCTGCCATTAACAATTTCAGAACGAAGAATATTAAAGCTCTCTCTTTCTAAGTTTATTAACTCCGATGCCAAACCCCAAAAATTCACATCTTGATTAGATCTGATATACGAATTTTCATCTGGTAGAATTAACAAATCTTGTTCTTCTAAAAGTGTGTTTTCTATGGCAATTTGAAGCTTTTGCTTATCAAAAGGGTACATTGTGAAATCAGGGTTAAAATAAAAATCTCCTTGATGAAAACCATGATAATAATACTCATTCTCACCTATTAATTTATCCTCAATTTTTTCCTTTAAAAATTGACCTGATTCATTCTCCACACCATTGACATATTCTAAATTCAAAATTTCAGAATTACCTATTCCTGTTACATTGCTATCATTTTTGAATCGTATCCACCAATAAAACTCGGACTTAAAAATTCCCTGTTGAAAATCAGGGCTGACTTTTTTTATAAAAATTCCAAATCTTACCTCAATCGGGGAATTACAATAAACTTGAGACCCCATCAAAACACCAATGAGTACTATGCTGAAAAGTATTAATTTTCTCATCTGTCAAATTTATCTTTTTTTTCGCAACAGTCATTAAAAAAGGGGAAGCTTTGCTTCCCCTTCCATAAGACATCATCTTAATTATTCTGCAGCACCTTCTTCGGTAGCTGGAGTTTCAGTAGCTGGAACCTCTTCAGCAGCAGGAGCTTCTTCAGCAACAACTTCTTCCGATTCAGCCGAAGCCGCTTCTGCAACAACAGCCGCTTCAGCCGCAGCACGCGCAGCCAAACGAGCTTCACTGATTGCTTGCTCACGCTTTTTGTTCTCAGCAGCAGTAGACGACTTCGCGTTAGCTAAACCATCACGTTTTGCTTGAATACGAGCCTCTTTTGATTCCAACCAAGCTGCAAATTTTGCATCAGCTTGCTCTTGTGTTAATGCACCTTTTTTAACACCCTTATTCAAGTGTGCTTGGTACATAACTCCTTTGTAAGAAAGAATGGCACGAGCAGTATCTGTTGGCTGTGCTCCATTACTTAACCAAGTTATTGCTTTTGCATTGTCTAAAACAATGGTAGCAGGATTGGTGTTCGGATTGTAGCTTCCAATACGCTCAATGAACTTTCCATCACGCGGCGAACGCGCATCAGCGGCAACGATGTGGAAGAATGGTTTTCCTTTCTTACCGTGGCGCTGTAATCTAATTTTTACTGACATAATGTTTTGTTTTGTGGGTACGAAACCCGATTAACAATTTTTAATTGGACGGCGAAGATAGTGATTTTTTCGCAAAAGCCACATATCTCTCCCAATCCCATGCTAAAATTTCATGGTCACCCTCTCTCAGGTGGTATGCCAATGGACCCACTTCCATTTGCTCTCTCTTCTTCAACATATTGAATTCAAATTGCACTTCGGGGTAATACAATTGGTAAACGAATTGGGCTTTGTAAAGCGAAGTATACTCTCCTTTGGGGTCTGCCCAAGAGTCTAAGTTAGCACTGGCCACATACAACGGACGTGGCGCAATGAGAGCCAATAACATTTCCTGATCAACCAATAATAGTGTATCTTTCCCCTGAAAGGCTTGAAAATTCCGAGCGAACCAATATGGGAATCGATTGGTGATTTTTTCAATATCCTCGCCTACCATGGTTCGAAACTGCGCAGCTCCCGCGCAACCCGAATTATTGGAAATAACTAAATCGAAACGATTATCCAATGCTCCTGCCCACAAAGCCGCTTTGCCCAGACGTGAATGTCCAATTACTGCTGTTTTTGAACCTCGAGTCACTTCCTCCAATTGCAAATAACTCTGCAATTCAGAAAGTCCCCATGACCAAGCAGAAATGCTACCCCAAGCATTCGATTTTCTGAAATGAATAGAACCATCAGCTAATCGATGTGCTCCATCAAAAAAACCAGTATTAACATCTGGATCAAAATCAGCGTAGTGTGCTGTAATTAATCCACAGCCATTGCCAATGATGATGTCTAATGGCCAACGATAAGCTTTCGTTCCTCTCGATGCTTCGGTAACTCGATGCCCCTTCGTTTTGACACCTTCATTTTTCATGACATAGTGCTTCGTCTGGGTTAAAGATTTCAGGGTGTCAATGGTACTGTTTCCAAAAAAATTTAATCCAACAAATACAATCGGACTCTTTACATCTAAAGGCAAAAACAAAGCGTAATATGCGTTGAGATGGCGACCTCTGCGCGAGAATCGCGCTTTTATTTCCTTATGCAATACGGGTACCCCGTGAACATAAAATGTATCTATAGACAATACATTGTACTTCACCTTTTTCTTTCTAAAATCTTTCGGTTCAAACTCCGGGCGAACACCAAAAACGTATTGTTCATAGTAGCTCAAAATTTCTGGTCTACGCCATTTTTCCCAATCGTCTGAACTCCGAACCACTTCACCCTGAAAGCCTCTAAGAAGATCTATCGTTTTTGGATCTACTTGTCTCAAATTTTCCTCATGAACTTTTTCATAGGTTGGAACGCAAGCATAAAAGCCGAATACGAAGAGTGCAAAACCAAAGTATTTATACATGCTTGTGCCTGTTTTTTTTACGAGCCATAACATACCCCAAATAAGACATAGGTACATAGGCAAAAAGCAAATCTACGGCATTAAACCACAATGGCGATGGAAGAATAAATACCATCCAAGTACCACCCGTAAGAAACAAAAAACCAAATGAAAGCGCGCGCTCTTTTTGATGAGTGCGAGCCAATTTCGTAATGACAAAAGCAGAAACCCATGTACCTAAAGCGTGGGATAAAAATGGAAAAATATAATATCTAGGAGTCATTAATCCTGCATCCATTGCGCCTTTCAACCCTTGCTCTGTAGACAAATCAAAACCTTGTGGAGGCTCAATCACACTGGAACTGATTTGAATTAAGTATCCGTTTACCCAAGCGCCAAGAACCAGGGCAATGAGGTAGAAAAGTAAATTCAACAAAAACTGCTTCATGAGTTAAAGTTATGTTATATTCTCTGCAAAATGCAAAAGTCCATCAACGCAGACACCACTGTTTGGGGGTGAAAACTGGCAAAAGTGCGTGCTTGTAGTCTTTCACATTACGCGTCACCAATGCATCTATCTTTTTCGAACGCAATGCTGAAAAATATTGAACCCCATCTTCGAAATCTGAAAACTTCGATTGTAGAGCGTTTTCTATATCGTGGTTGTTCGCATCGATAATTTTAAAATGCTTATTGACGAATAAAATGGAACTATTCGCAATTGTTATATCATGCAGTTTCCGAATAATGAAATGCATGTTTGCCAAAACAATTGAAGACGAGTAAAGCACGCACTTCCCTTGTTGATATTGAGCGAACAAATTTTGAGCAAATTCAAAGTGAGCTTCTCTTTGCAATATCAAATCGAGTATTACATCTGAATCAATGAAAAGTCGCGGTTTATTCATTCTTATGCAACAAATAGCTCAATCGTTCCTCTTCCAAATTGATCTTTCGCTTGGCCTTCGATTTCTTCAAAAGTGAATGAAGGGTTTGCAACTCAGTGTTCACTGGAGAATAGCTTCCTGCATCCTCATTCACCAAAGACGCCAAATAATTTTCCACCAAAGATGAAATAGACTGATGATGTTCAGCCGCGTACTTCTTTGCCTTCTCAATCACATCTTCGCTCACGCTCAGCGTAAGTTTAGGACGATATTTTGACTTGAATTTTGACTTTTTCATATCACAAATATACGTACATTTTTAAATTATATTATACGTATACTTTCAAACCAAAAAAATTATCTGTCTTAACTACCTTTGCACCCTCACTTCAACATTATGAAAAAAATTATCGAGTGCGTACCGAATATTTCGGAAGGAAGAGACAAAGAAAAAATCAACACCATTGCACAAGCTGCTGCGGCCGTGCCAGGCGTGATGTTGCTTGACGTTGATCCGGGAGCTTCTACGAACAGAACTGTAATTACCATTGCAGGTGCACCTGAGGCCGTACTCGAAGGCGCATTTCAATTGATGAAGAAAGCACAAGAACTCATAGATATGCGTTCGCACAAGGGAGAGCATCCACGTCAGGGCGCGACAGATGTTTGTCCGCTTGTTCCCATTGCCGGCGTTACGCTTGAAGAATGCGCAGCATATGCCCACCAATTGGGAGAGCGCGTGGGAAAAGAATTGGGTATACCAGGATATTTTTATGAAGCTGCCGCGAAGCAAGAGGTTCGTGCGAATTTGGCGAATTGCAGAAAAGGAGAATATGAAGCGATTGATAAGATTGCAACTGCAGAGTGGGCTCCTGATTTTGGTCCGAATCAAGTGACCGAAAGCGTTCGCAAATCTGGCATTACCACCATTGGCGCACGCGATTTTTTAGTAGCTTATAACGTCAACTTAAATACGACTTCAACGCGTCGAGCCAACGCCATTGCCTTTGACATTCGCGAAGCTGGTCGTGTTTTAAATGAAGGCGGAAAGCCTGTGTTGGATGAAAATGGAGAGCCTAAGCGCATTCCAGGTACGCTGAAATCTGTAAAAGGAATTGGTTGGTACATTGAAGAATATGGAGTAGCTCAATTATCATTGAACCTCACGAACATCAACATCACTCCAGTTCATGTTGCCTTTGAAGAAGCTTGTAAAAAAGCAGCCGAGCGGGGTGTTCGAGTGACTGGAAGCGAATTGGTTGGCTTGATTCCGAAGAAGAGCTTATTGGATGCGGCAGATTATTTTTTGAAGAAGCAAGCGCGTTCATTGGGAATTTCAGACAATGAAAAAATTAAGATTGCCGTTAAGTCTTTAGGACTCGACGATCTGGCTCCTTTCAATCCGGAAGAAAAAATTA
>CAYSEX010000035.1:17710-24250 GCA_964430305.1 uncultured Chryseobacterium sp. | reverse complement strand
GCAATTTCGAAGTCAATTTTCTTTGTTGTACGAATTAGATCGTGGAAGAACCAATCCAAATTTTGTTTCGACACGCGCTCAAAGACATTTTCAATATCTTCTGGTGATGGGTGTTTAAATTTCCATTCATTGTAATAGGTGTGCATACACTCATCAAACAGAGATTCACCCAAATAACCTTTCAAGTAGTAGAACAAAATGGCCGTCTTTTTATAGACAATTCCGCCATAATTTAAACCTGTAAAGTTGTCTGAATTCATTTGTAGAGGCTGATCCACATTTGTTGCAGCCGACAAGAAATAGCTCAGTTCAGATAATGAACGTTGAGAAAAATCTTTAGTTCTGAATCGATTATCCAATCCTTCTGCGCCAATTGCGGCTCCTAGTTTTGCATTCGGATATTTCGTATCCATGTATCGGTCTTCATTGAATGAATTCAAGCCTTCATCCATCCACGCATTGTCACGTTCATTACTTCCCAAAATGCCATAAAACCAATTGTGTCCTACTTCGTGCATGATAACAGTTTCAAGCATGCGGGGGGTGTTAGAAGTACCAATCACTGTAACGTTAGGGTACTCCATTCCACCACCGGCGCTAATGGTACCATCTACTGCCGTTACTTGATTGTAAGGGTAGTCGCCGTTCCACAATGAATAGTAGTATATGGCATCATGCAAATACTCATTTCCTTTTACCCAAACATCTGCACCAAGCGGAGTAAACAACGCCCAAGTTGTCACTTTCCTTCCTTCCCTTGGAGTTGTAACTTCCCCCTTGGTAACAATCCAACGCTTGTCTGCGAACCATCCAAAGTCATGCACATTGTTTTGGGTGTAACGCACCGTCTTCCATTCCGATGAAGAAGCCGGGAATTCATTGTTCATTCCTTGCTTCAATTTAACCTCACTTTGAGCCGCTTGGTCATCCATGAATGCCACTTCAGATGGCGTTTGACAATCTCCTGTTGCACCTAAAATATAGTTTTTTGGAAGTGTAATGCTTACATCATAAGAACCATACTCACTGTAAAACTCGCCTTGTGTTAAGTATGGCATAGCGTGCCAACCTGTACGGTCATATACTGCTGGTTTGGGATACCACTGCGTTATCTGGTAACTCTGACCTACGTGTCCTAATCTTGAAATGCTTCCGCTCGGTAGCTTCACGCGAAAAGGTGTTGCAATGGTGCATGTTTGACCGGGTTTTAGAGGAGTTGGTAGGTTAATGATGCAAATATCAATGTGCTCTGGATGGTATGTCCAGTTTACTTTTTGACCGTTTACGCTAAAATCAAGTGAGTCTATAAATCCTTTGTTCTCTTCCAGTGTGGTAAACAAGACAAAGTTTTTCATCCTCGCTAACTGTCTCGCCAAAGCAGTTTTGGAATTTTTATATGCATTCGGCCAAATGTGCATATAAATTTCTTTTAGTTCATTTTGGCTATTGTTCTTGTATGTAAAGGACTCAGAGCCGTTGAGCATGTGCTTGTTATCATCTAATTTCACTTGAATAGTGTAGGTCACATCTTGCTGGAAATAAGCTGGAATGTCTGCTTGTGTGAATCCCGCAAGTGAACAAACGCTAAGAAATACAGTGACTAATTTTTTCATATTCTTTTGATTAAAGTCCTAATGATTTAAGTTTTGATTCCAATCCATTGCCGCGGAGTGATTCTCCGAGTGCAATTATTTTTCCTTCTTGATTAATTAGAACGGGAAACGGAATACTTTGAATTTGATACAATGGCACCACGCTGCTTTTCCAACCAGCAAGATCTGAAACATGGTTGTTCCATAAAAGTCCGTCTTTACGAATAGCGTCTGTCCATTTCGATTTATCCTCATCTAATGACACTGAAAAAACTTCAAAACCTTTATTTCTGTAAGCTTGATAGACTCTCACAACATTCGGATTCTCGGCTCGACAAGGCTGACACCATGAGGCCCAGAAATCAATGAGTACAACTTTCCCTCTTAAGCTACTTAATTTTGTTATGCCTCCACTTGTATTGGTCAACGCTATTTCAGGCGCCACAGCACCAACTGCAATGGTGGCTCCACTTGTTTGCTGTTGTGATTTATTGCCAGTATTTTTAAACGATGCCACTTTTCTCTCAAGGCTTGAATAGGCTGGTGACGATTGGAAATTAGGTTTCGCGTCGGCCAATACTCGGGAATACCACTGGTATTCAAAACGGGGATCCAAATTTTGAACAACAATGAGTGATAGCAATGACCCGGAATGAGTCTCTAGCCACGACTTCAACATGGTTGACGCTTCTTTATTTGCAGATTCAAAATTTTCTGTAGCAACTTGTCTCGAAGTTGTAGAAGTATCGCTATCGAAAAGCAATTGCGCCTCAGCCATTTTCTTTGCATAGCCTTCATATTGAATGAGAAGACCTTGTAGTTCAACAGTTTCATTTGAGCCCTTTACTTGAGCTTTCATTAAATCATCGAAAGTTCCGTCAATCTCAATTTGATCTTTTGTTGATACAATGAGTTGCAAATAATGATCTTGGTCGAAGTACAACCTGTAATTATCAAAAGGCAGTTCTTCTAGACCTTTCAATGAAAAATTCCCATCGGCATCCAAAACGGTGCTATCAATGGGTTTCACTTCATTGTCTGACAGCGACTCTAAATAGATGGTTTTTCCACCTGCACCTGAAACTCTGCCCTGTATAGAAGGAGCGTTTTCGCAAGATGCAAAGGCAATGGCAACGGCAATTATCAAGTAAAAGGTATACTTCATGATTCCAATAGTTTTTGAATAAGTGCAGAGGCCGATTTCGGATTGGCCTTACCACCACTTTTTTTCATTAATTCTCCCATGAACAGACCAAGCATTCCTTTATTCCCATTTTTGTATGCCTCCACCTTATCGGGCCAAGAGGCCAAGATTTCTTTAGCGAGTGCCAAAATGGTATCTTCATCGGCATCTTGAATGAGGTTTTGTTCTTGGGCTATATTCTCTGCTTTGGCTGATTTCGATTTAGCCAATTCTGGAAGTATTTTTTCAGCAGCAGTCGACTGCGAAATTTTCCCGCTGTCCACCAATTGAATCAGCCCAACAATTTGCTCCGGAGAGAAAGGAGACTCCGTCACCTCGAGTGCATTCTCATTAAGGTATGCCTTAACGGGACCCATTAACCAATTGCATGCGGCTTTGTAATTTTTAGTGTGCTTTAAAATTTCTTCATAGGTTAAAGCAATTTCTCTTTCTGCCGTGAGGGCCATGGCATCATATTCAGATAAACCATAACTTTTAGTATAGGTCTCATAGAGGGCTCTTGGAAGCGCTGGCATTTCCGCTTTGATTTGCTCTATTTGTTCATTGGAAATGACAACCGGTGGCAAATCGGGCTCTGGAAAATAGCGGTAATCTTGCGCGTCTTCTTTTGAGCGCAAGGTTGAGGTGGTTCCATTTACGGGGTCGAAGCTTCGCGTTTCTTGATCAATCTTCCCTCCTGCCTCTAGAATATCAATTTGCCTTTTAACTTCCGCCTCTATGGCTCTTTGTACATTTCGAATGGAATTCATGTTTTTCACTTCGCAGCGTGTACCAAAAACGGTAGATCCTTTTTTTCTAACCGAAATATTCGCATCGCAACGCAATGAACCTTCCTCCATATTGCCATCGCAAATTTGCAGGTATCGCACCAACTTTCTTATTTCTGTCAAATACAATCCAGCCTCTTTAGATGAACGCATATCTGGTTCAGAGACCACTTCTATAAGAGGCACTCCAGCTCTGTTCAAATCAACCAATGTATCAAAAGGATCTTGGTCGTGCATGCTTTTTCCGGCATCTTCCTCCAAATGCGCTCTTGTAATACCAATTACTTTCTCGGTGCCATCTTCCATTTGAATGGTAATGGATCCGCCGGTACAAATGGGCGTTTTATCTTGAGTAATCTGGTAGCCCTTAGGCAAATCGGCATAGAAATAATTTTTTCTAGCGAAGTACACTTCTTGGTGAATGGTCATTCCAGTAGCATGAGCCAACTGAATGGCAAATCGGATGCTTTCTTTATTCACTTTTGGAAGTGTTCCTGGATGTCCCAATGTAATTGGACTTACCAACGTATTTGGTAATGCTCCGAATTCATTTTTATCAGAAGCATAGGCTTTTGAATGGGTATTCAACTGCATGTGCACTTCAAGTCCAACTACAGTTTCATATTCGCTATAAATATCACTCATACACGTGTTGTCATTGTTATCAAATCAATCAAATCTTGTTCTCCGAAGCCGACTTCCAATTTCAAAGGCAAATAAAAAATTGGAATTTCCTTATCATTCAAAATGTATCTAACTTTAACCGCATCTTTTTCAGTAGTTAAAATTTGGGTTTGATTTGGGTCAAAAGTACGCCATTCATGGAGAATTTGGTCTAAATCGGTTTGCGAATAATTGTGATGATCACGAAATGATTTACAAACTACAGCTCTTGACAGTTGCATTCCCTTTTGAAAAAACGCAATGTTGTTTGCAAGTCCCGCAAACATATAGCTTGGGCCCCTATTCTGCCATTGAAAATGACCGAAAATAGGTCTTGGCGTTTCGTAGTTTACATGAAACAAAATGATTTTCTGCTTGGACTTCAATTTTAACCTTTTTCGCAAATCATTTGCTGTTTCTTCTGTGCAAAGCTCTGATGGAACATGTGTAACACCAACGGCATGGGCAAATCGTGCTCTGAATTGCAAATCGCGAAGACCTCCAACTGGGAAAACAAAATCATCTGCATACAAATCGTTAAATTTCGTGAGCAGAAGTGCGCAATCTGGAACCAATTTCCGATGCTGAAAAGCGTCATCTAAAACAACCCATTGCAAAGTTGAATCGCGCTGTGCTAGTTTCTCTATGCCAATCAATCTGTCCTCTGACACTGCTGCAGTAATTTTGGGAAAACGCTGCGCAATCATCAAAGGTTCATCGCCAACTTCTGAAGGCACTGATTGGGAATGAATGAGTTGAAAACCCTTGGTACTTCTACCGTAACCACGTGATAAAAAAGCGACTTCCTGATTTAAATTCTGCATCACATGAAGTACGTTCATGGTGACAGGGGACTTACCTGTGCCTCCCATTTTCACGTTTCCAATAACGAAGGTGCGAACAGCGCCTTTTTTGGAGGGAAGGAAAGACAACGTATAGAACACATGTCTGAAAAACAGAAATACCATATGCAGCCATGAAATTGGCCATAAAAGTGAACGGAATACCATGCGTTACGTAACTTGCCGCAAGTTAAGAATTTAAGATGAAAATTAAAGACGTCACAAATTACCTTGAAGAATGGGCTCCCTTGTCGCTTCAAGAAAGCTATGACAATGCTGGTTATATTGTAGGAAATGGCAATGAGATGTGTTCCGGAATCATAGTTTGTTTGGATTGCACCGAAGATGTGGTTCAAGAAGCCATTGACAAAAAGTGTAATTTAATTGTAGCGCATCATCCCATTATTTTTTCAGGACTGAAGAAATTAACTGGGTCAGATTACGTGCAGCGAGCCGTGATCAAGGCCATCAAGCATGATGTTTCCATTTATGCCATTCACACCAACTTAGATCATTGCATTGATGGGGTAAACGGAGAAATTGCCTCGCGTTTGGGTCTCAAACAAATAGACATACTACAACCCAAAAAAGGAGTCCTGCTTCAACTGGGGTTTTTCGTTCCAAATGAACACGCAGAGGTTGTGAAAGAAACTTTGTTTTCGGCGGGCGCCGGAGCTGTAGGGAATTACGATGAATGTGCTTTTGATTTGGTCGGAAAAGGAAGTTTTAGACCATTAGAAGGATCAAATCCGACAAGTGGTGAAAGAGGAGTTCGGTCACAGGTTGATGAAACCTATGTTCAAGTCATACTTCCTGAATGGAAAAAAAACGATGTGCACCAAGCACTTCTGGCATCTCATCCCTATGAAGAGGTCGCTCATCAGTATGTTCGTTTAGAAAATGAAATAAAACAATATGGATCTGGAGTTATTGGAAAACTCCCAGAACCTGCGTTAGTTGGGGACTTCCTCGATTTGGTTCGACGTGAATTTCAAACTGGAATAATAAAATTTACAGGAAAACTTGACAAACGGGTATTGAATGTTGCAATTTGCGGGGGAAGCGGACAATTCCTTTCAAAATTAGCCATGCAAAAAGGAGCCGATCTCTTTTTAACTTCAGACATTAAATACCATGAATTTTTTGATGTTGAAGATAAAATGACATTAGCAGACATGGGGCATTTCGAGAGCGAACAGTTCACCATTGAATTACTAATCAGGAAAATAACTGCAAAGTTTCATACCTTCGCGGTCCACAAAACGGGTGTAGTTACAAATCCTGTATCATACTTTTAAGTCATGGCAAAAAAAACCAGCAAGACGCAGAAAACAGTAAAACAAGCTGTTTCTAACAAGAAAAACACACCTGCGAAAAAAGCAGCTCCCGCGAAAAAAGCAGCTCCTGCGAAAAAAGCAGCTCCTGCGAAAAAAGCAGCTCCTGCGAAAAAAGCAGTGTCTGTTAAGACGACG
>CAYSEX010000035.1:0-17610 GCA_964430305.1 uncultured Chryseobacterium sp. | reverse complement strand
AGCTCCTGCGAAAAAAGCAGTGTCTGTTAAGACGACGGAAAAAACTAAGCCGAACAAAAATAACCCAACAAATAAAGGAAAAGGAATGCCGAGTAAGCCTGTGAAAAAGAACGTGCCTAAGGAAGTGAAAAAGACGAGTGCAAGTTCAAAAAAAGAAGTTTCAGCGAAATCAAAAGTTGAAATAAAAAAGAGTGTGAAAGTCGCAGTAAAAGAGACAAAAACCTCGAAGAAAGAGTCGCCCACCGCAAAGAAGGAAGTAGAAGCAAGAAAAAAAGAAATTAAACCTGAGATTCAAAAAACACAATCCAAAGGAAAAGGAAAAGAGAAAGAAAAAGAGAAAGAGAAAGCGGTTGTTGTAAAATCTGGTAAGGATCAAAAAGAGAAACCGACCAAAGAAAAAAAAGAGGCTAAGTCAAGCGAAACAGAGGAAGTAGAAATTGTATTATCTGAAGAAGACAAAGCCATTTTAGCAGAAGCCGAGCTACTTGCCAAGACAAAGAAAGAACCAAAAATAAGGAAAGAGCCCTTCTCCGATGGACCGATTGATGGCAAGCCAAGAACATTTAAAATTGGCTCAGCGGTTAAGCCTGTTGAAAAGCCAACAGCTAACCCCATTCACATTGCGTCTGAAATGCCAAAGGATCAAACCATTTATGTTCCTATTGCTCAGCCAGAATTTAATCAGGCTCCTGTAAAAGAAGAAAAATTTGAGCCTTCTAATACCAAGGCCGAAAATGACGCGATTAAAAAATCAGGTACCGTTGAAGGTAAATTGAGAAATGTATACTTGCTCCAATTATTGGATTCACGTCTGGATAAATTAAAAGCTTCAAAACATGGGTTACCTCAACAAATTGCTGGAATGAAAGCTGAGATTGAGTCTATGAATGCTGTTTTAGAAGAGCAGGAATCCTTAAAAATGGGGATAGAAGGTCGAATCAAAGACTTCAAAGACGTAATAAAAAATTCTGAATCAGAAATCAAGGACTTTAAGCAAAAAATGAGTAAATCAAAAGGCTCTGAAAAGGAGTTTTTTGAAAAAGAAATTGAGTTTCAAGAATTGGAAATTGAGCTTCAGAAAAAACATATTCGCCAAGCCGAAAAAGAGTTAAAAGAGCAAGAAAATGAAATTCAAGCTCAACAAAATAAAATCAAAGAACGTCAAGGTGATTTGAAAGCTAAAGAAAAAGATTTATCCAAAATCATTTCAGAAACCGAAGCTGACGAAGCAGTCATTTCGAGCAGAATTGAGGATCAACGCAAACGAATTGAAAAACATTTACTCGAAAGGTATGATCGCTTAAGGAAGTCAACCTCCAATGGACTTGCAGTTGTTCCTGTTGAGCGCGATGCCTCCACAGGTTCATTCATTCAAATTCCAGCACAGATTAAAATGAATGTACAGAGCAGAAAGCGCATGATTACAGATGAGCATTCAGGAAGAATTCTAGTTGATGATTTATTATCAAAAGAAGAGGAATACTTCCTAAACCAGTCTATGAAAAAAGGAAAAAAATAAATCAATTAACTCATTCCTTTTATCAAGGAACTTAGTAAATAATGGTCCTCAATATTGGAGGGGACTGGTAAGACATCCAGCAATCTTTGATTGCTGGATTTTTTTGTCTCATCTCCTTTCAATTTCATGGCCTGACGTATGGCTTTCAAAAACACTATGCTGTCTGCATGATCGCGCGTTTTACCATTGTAAAAACGAATAAGCGATTTAATTGCATATTCTACCACATCGTCATTATGCAAATTATAATGCACGAAAATGTTCAAGACACGAACATGACCGTAAATATCTTGACGCAAATCTTTTCCCGCTTCATTAATAACGTAATTAACAAATCTCAGAGCACGTTGAAACTCCTTTCGAGAAAAGAAAACCAAAGCCACTCGAAAATTCAACATCAATTCAAATTCTTTATTTGCATGAAGTGAGTTCGACTCTGGAACCTCTGTCATTAAGTAGTCAATGTCAATGGGCAAATTGAAGGTTAATGCTCGCTCTATTTGAGCCAATATTAAAACTCGCTTACCAAAAACCTGAATATGCATTCCTTGGAATTCATCTCGCCCCATCTCACTCACAATATGCTCATAAATGGCATCAGCTGTTTTTTTATCCTGCTGAATGATCTTACACATCAGATAATTACTCAAGGTTCTGAAATATCTCTTGGCCTTATCTAATCGCAGCCATTCATTCTGATTAAAAAGTTCTAAACACTTTTCAAATGAATCTACAGCCTTTTCAATTTCATTTTTTCCAATTTCAGCAAATGCAATGGAATATAATCGAATACACTTTGAACGTATAGATAGCGCTTTATCTTCATTTTGAATCAAAGAGCTCGTGAGTAGCTCATTGATTACCTCCTCATTTTCAACCGATGGGCAATACCCATGCAATTTAAATATTCCATTTACACGTCCATAAATCTGCTGATATGCAGCAAGATTCCTGAGTTTTTCCAAGACTATGGTCTCCTCTAGGGCCAAACCTTCGGTTGTCTCTTCAAAATCGCCATTTTCATACTCCTCTTCAATTAAGCGCTTTTCCCAAGAAATGATTTCGAAATGATAGAAATAATATTCATACTCTACGGCAATCTTTTTCGATTTCTTCAGCGATTTTCGACACTCATCGAATAATCCTTTCTCAAAAAGTATTTCTACATTCTTAAGTTCAAGTTTAATTAGACTTGAAGCGTTGTTTTCAGCATGATACGAACGCAATGACTTCAATATGAGCTTGAATAAATGATTTTTTTCTGAAGGCAAATGCTTCAAAAAAACTTCCCCCTTAAATATTTCTTTTAATTCTTGTTCGTTGTATTGAGACATTTTCTCAATGGCATCAAATAAGCGCACGTAATTTTTTTCACCGTTTTGAAGAGAACTCTGTAATTTGAAAAAGCGCTTTTCACTTTTGGTTAAAGCGTGGATTAAATCGAACAAATCGTTCGTTGGTTTCATACAATTGGTTTTGGTTTCTTTGGTTGCTTTCAAAGACCCGAGCGATTTTGAAAGGGTTGTTTCAACTTTTTGAATAATTTCGAACTATGCGAGTAATCCTATCACCACTTTCCATTGCCTTTTTCTTTGCTTTCTCCTTATTGTCTCTTGAACAAAAAGGTCAAAAATGTCAGCATCAGTCACATTTTTTCAAAGAGAATTACAATTCTCGTTCTGACTCAATTGACCTCTTGCATCAGAGTATATTCCTCGATTTCACCGAATTTTCAACTAATTTCATTCGAGCCCATTCTCAAATAACCGCCTTGCCTCTGCTCAGCAACCTGAATGAGATTCACTTCGACCTGGAAGGTTTAATTGTGGATAGTGTTTTTATCAATTCATACCCTACCTTGTATTCTCAAGGAATTTCAGATTTGCATCTTGACCTTCCAAATTACGCACTTGGCGATACCCTTTTGTGTCAAATTTATTACCATGGGAATCCTATTCATGACACCTCTTGGGGCGGTTTTTATTTCCAAAGTGGCTATGCATACAACATGGGAGTCGGTTTCGACGCGCTACCGCATAACTATGGTCGAGTTTGGCACCCATGTTACGACAGTTTCAGGGAACGATCCACTTACGAATTGCATGTCAAAACAAATGGAAATAGAACCGCTTATTGCGGAGGTCTTAGAATAAGCACTGATTTTTTAGGCGGTGACACACTTGTTTCTCACTGGAGTTTAAATCGCCCTATCCCTTCCTATTTAGCTAGTGTTGCTGTATCTACCTATACCCATAGCAGTTCTAATTTCCAATCCATTTCAGGCACTACCATCCCCATATGGCTTGCATCAAAAGCCGTAGATTCAACCGACATGCAAGCCAGCTTTATACATTTACCAAACGCGCTTGAATCTTTCGAAGCCAATTATGGTCCATATCAGTGGCCACGTGTAGGTTTTACGGCAGTGCCATTTTCTGGAGGAGCTATGGAGCATGCCACGAACATTGCTTATCCCCTTTTTGCAATAAACGGCAATACTCAGTATGAAACCCTCATGGCTCATGAATTGAGCCACCACTGGTGGGGCGACCTGATCACCTGTGAACGTGCGGAAGAAATGTGGATCAATGAAGGAATGGCGAGTTACAGCGAGCGAATATTTACAGAATACCTGTATGGGTATTCCGCCTATAGCCAGAGTATACGAGACAACCACCGAGATGTACTCTTGAATGCAGCTCGGAACGACGGTGGGTATTTTCCATTGTCTGACGTGCCTGAAAATGTCACTTACGGAAGTACCGTTTACAACAAAGGAGCAGATTTTGCTCACACACTTCGGGGAATCATGGGAGATGCTAATTTCTTCAATGCCACTAAAGATCTCATGGAATCATTTGCTTTTTCAACCGTGAATACAAGCCAATTAAGAGATTTCTTCCAATCATATACTACCGAAGACCTGAATGCAGTTTTTGATTTGTGGGTGTTTCAGCCGGGGTACCCCGATTTCAGAGTTGGATATTGGAGCGCTATTTCCAACAATTCAACCTACCAAATGAACCTGCAGATTGAACAGTATCTTCACCATGCAACTGCTTTTGGAAATAACATTCCTGTAGAAATTGAAGTTCAAGGAATCAATGGGGAGATCTTTAATGATCGATTGATGTTTACGAATTTATCTGGTGATGATTATGCTGTCTTTACAATAGACCTCCCCTTCCAACCAAAACATGTATTCATTAATCGGAACGACCGTATGCATTATGCCTGCCTCGCTGAAGAACAGACCGTTAATTCAGTGGGTAGTCATGATTTAACTTTTGCTAACACCGAATTTGACATACTTTCCATTGCTCAGACCGATAGCGTGTGGATTCGAAGTGAAATGCATCTCACCGCAGCCGACAGATTCACGTATTTACCTTCAACTGAATATGTCATTTCTCCAGATCGAAGTTGGTATATTCACACCAATTCCATAGAAGGAGTGGAAACCAAAACCACCTTTCGTTTCTCTGGAAGTGCCGCCGCCACTAACGCTTTAGACACAGCCCTATTTGCCGAGATGGAATTATTGGGGCTCGACGAGACACATTTGGTTTTACTGCATAGAAAAGGAAGCAATGAAGCATGGGAGGAAGTTACCGAAGCTGTACTGTTCACCTCCGGAAGTGCAACCAATTGGAACGGCCGATTCGAGGTTCCTAATATTGAATCGGGGTATTACGCTTTTGGAATTAAAACCGGATTTGTGCAATTGAACGAAAACAGTCTAAATTCACTCAACTTTCAAGTTTTTCCTAATCGTATTGAAACAAAAGAGAATCGTGGTGTGCTGCGAATTATCAATGTGTCAGGACAAATCGTTTATGAAGAATATATTTCCACTCAAAAAAGCATTTCAACAGCGCAATTTTCTTCAGGCAAGTACATTATTCAAATGAACCAACAAACCGCCAATTGGTTTAAACCTTAAGATACATGGAACACATAAACACTCGAAGGGAATGGACCTTCATAGCGCTGGCGGGGCTTTTCATTACAAATGCCATTACCGCCGAATTGATTTCAAGTAAACTCATTCAAATTCCCATTCAGATTGGAAGTTGGAATCATACTTTCACAACTATCATTGGAGTTTTACCCTGGCCCATTGTTTTTTTACTTACTGATACACTGAATGAGTTTTACGGCGAAAAAGCAGTTCGCCGATTAAGTTGGTTAACTGCTGGACTCATTGCTTTTTGCTTTTTGTTGGTAAACCTAGCTCTCGCAATACCAGCGCATCCAACTATTGGTGTGAATGACGAACAATTTAGTGCTGTTTTCGGGCAAGCCCCGTGGATCATGATAGGAAGTATTACCGCATTTATATTGAGTCAACTTCTGGATGCAACCTTGTTTCATTGGATTAAAACCAAGACCGGCAACCGTTTCATTTGGTTACGAAGCACAGGTAGCACTGTTGTCTCTCAATTGATAGACACCATGGTGGTCTTATACATTGGCTTTGTATTACCCGGAAAAATGAGTTTTACAACTTTTACTGAAATTGCCCCCGTGAACTACACCTTGAAATTAGGGATTGCCATAGCTCTTACTCCGCTTATTTATGCATTACATGGGTTCTTCAAATGGTTTCTGAAAGCCAAAGACAGCAAGCCTTACGCATAAATTGTTCATAACAATTCTTGACGAAGCAAAAAAGGTTTCTGATATTCGTTGCTCTAAATTTTAAGTCATATGTCATTAGAAGTAACTGGTACCTTAATTAAGTTTTACGACGAAAGAACCTTCCCAAGTGGATTTTGTGTTCGTGAATTTGTAATCAGAACAGAAGAGCAATATCCTCAAGAAATTGTGTTGCAAGCAACAGGAAATGCACAAAGAAGGGACAAGATAGATACGTTGAATAAATTCAATTTAAATGATGTAATTCGAGTGAAGTTTAATCTTCGTGGAAGAGAGGCTGCCGGAAGACATTACAATTCATTAGATGCTTGGTCGATTGATTCAGCTGCCAATGCAGGTGGCGCTGCGGTAAGCAATCCATCACAAATGGCTCAACCAGCTGCTGCACCAGCTCCTACTTATGCGGCCAACACCAATCCAAGCGCTGAAGACGAAGACTTGCCATTCTAATACATGCCTGCCAATAAGTACGCATTGATTCGCTACAGGGTCATTGATCGCTGTTTAACAAACAAGCAGCGCCCTTACCCTTCAAGAGAAGATTTGCGTTCTGCTTGTGCTGAGGCTTTATATGGCTCTGGTGCCGATGACATTTCTTTAAGCACCATAGATAAAGACATTTGGGCCATGAAAAACGAATCTGAATTGGGGTATTATGCCCCAATTTCTTATTCAAGACTTCACAAAGGCTATTTCTATGAAGATGAAGATTACAGCATTTCAGAGCTTAATCTTGAGGAAGAGGATGTTGAGGCCATACGATTTGCCACAGCTATTTTAAATCAATTCCGACATGTACCTCTTTTAGCTCAATATGAAAGTGCCGTTGAAAAAATCATTCAACGCGTGAATTTGAATACAGCCATTGAAGAGGAAAAACACAAAGCCTTAATTCAATTCGAAACAAGCACTGTAAGCAAAGGAAATGAATACCTTGGTCCGCTCTTAGAGTCAGCTAAAAGCAAACGGGCATTGGTCTTGTTCTATCAAAGTTTCAAAGGAGAAGAAGTTAAAAAGTACACCATACATCCGCTACTATTAAAAGAATATTTGAATCGTTGGTATTTAGTTGCTCATGTTCCAGAGCGTGACAAGACCTTGACTTTCGGACTTGAGCGGATTGTGAGTATTGAACCCTCTGAAGATAAATTTAAAACTCCTGACAACTTTTCGGCTAAGCATTTTTTCAAATACAGCATGGGAATTTCAGAAAGCATTGGGCATCCAGAGTTGATTGAACTTGAATTCTCTCCAGTTGCCGCAAAACTCATAGAAACACAACCCTTGCATTGGTCTCAAAAAAAACTAAAAGAACAGCACGGATCAGTTGTTTTCCAATTTGAAATTCATCCATGTCAAGAACTTTATAACTTCATTCTGAGTTATGGCCCTGAAGTTAAAGTACTCAAGCCTGCTTCACTGAAAAAGGTTATTCAACAGCGCATTGCTGAGGCTTCACAACAATATTTAAAGAAGTAAGAAAAAAAAATCAAAAAAAAATCGCTTCGTAATTCCATTACAATCTGAAAGTTCAAGTTTGTATCCTAAATAATACGGATATGACACAACTATCAGAAATTAAGAAGTACATTGATTCTTTTCCAAGGCCTACAGGCTTAAATGTACATACCTGGGAACTCACCAAGAATGTGGCCTTAGAAGTGTGGCAAAATCACATTCAAAACAGACCCAATCGAAGAAATGTAAATTATTTATGTCGAGAATTCTATTTGCTTATTCGCAAACCGAATGGGGAGTACATCATTCCGCCCACGCGTTTCCGTCGAGCATAATTCACGTATCTTCGCGAGGTGAAATCAATGTGGATTTTAGTCAAAAAAGAATGGCAACTTGATATGCGTAAGCAGCAGGTAATATATAGTCTTCTGCTATTCATTATTGCTTCAGTGTTCACATGTTACTTGGCCATGGGAAAAATATCTGATTCCCAGATATGGTCTTCCTTGTATTGGATTGTGGGCATCTTCATTGCGTTTCAAGCCATGTCAAAATCGTTCAGTCAAGAACTTGAGGGTGCTGAGTTGCTTTTGAACACCCTGGCACATCCGAGAAGCATTTTTTTTGCCAAAGCCTTTTATTACAGTCTTTTTATTATCACATTGAATATAATAAGCTTTGTTTTATTCCTTCTATTTTTCGGATCATCGTTTTTTCACGGCAACACCTTCTTTCTTACACTAGTATCGCTTTTCAGCGGTAGTGTGGGCATGGCTTTAACACTCACCTTCCTCTCTGCCCTCTCGTTTAAAGTCAATCAAAGTTCAGCTTTAACTGCAGTATTGGGGTTTCCTCTCATTATGCCCTTCCTCATCATTACAACCAAATCGCTTTACGCCGCTTTACTCAATGATGCAGAAGCCTTAAACCTAGCCGCTATGAATCTAGCCATTGGTTTACTAATGCTGCTACTAGGAAGTTTTTTAGTTCCTTTTTTCTGGAAATCATAATAAAAATTAGAGGTGTGTTACCCGCTTCTTGTGTAACTTGCGCTTCAAATTAGCAAGGCCACTGCTTATGCGTCATTGGTATAAAATTCTAGGTAGTATTCTCCTTCTCTATGTAGGCATATTTAGCTTGTATCATCCTCTCAAACCCGCCTTGGTTGAAACCGATGCAACTGTTTTGAAGCCAGGATATAACCGAATTACCTACAAGGGCTTTTATACCAATTATTCTGATGGTTCTCTTGCAGGGATTAGTTTTGGTGACGAATACCTACCTGGCAATGTTCAAATCATCTCTGACCACGAACTTGCAGTAACCTTTACCTTACCAGACACCCTAACAAGTTCTGATGTGGTATACAGAACATACAGCGAGAAAGATGGAGGACTTGCGGCTTTAAGTGGTGCCATGACGCTCGAAGGATTCACCATTTTACCAGAATACAAGAGACCCAATGCCCTTGGAAAACCTGCATGGGAGATCAAAGACGAATTTGCATACCCCAATTTACCGCGGCTACATGAGACCATTCGCAATTTGAACTGGCATGTCCCCATGTGGTTCACCATGTTTTTTGTTATGATCATTTCATTCATTCAAAGTTTAAAAGTGCTCAATGCCAAAGCAGGTGTAGACCAAGTGCAGCGAATGGTGAAGTTCGACTTACGTTCAACCATGTTGAATGAAATTGGATGGGTGTTTTGTGTTTTAGGTCTATTAACCGGTTCGTTGTGGGCACGCTTTACTTGGGGCGATTGGTGGACAGACGATCCGCAATTAAACGGAGCCCTTGTTGTTTTCTTGGTTTATTCGGCCTTTTTTATTCTACGTCCTTCCATAGAAGATGAGTCGAAACGAGCTCGCATTTCAGCAGTTTACAATATTTTCGCTTTCGTGTTGATGATGCTGTTGCTCATGGTACTTCCCCGATTCACAGAGGGCTTACATCCGGGTAAAGGCGGCAATCCAGCTTTTTCTCAATATGACCTGGACAGCACTTTGCGAACCGTATTTTACCCAGCTGTTGTAGCATGGATCTGCATTGCATTTTGGATGTATCGCCTTCGCCTTCGAACCAAACGCATTAAAGAATATTTCTCACTAAACGAAGATTAATCTCATGGACTTTTTTGAACAATTTGGTAAAATGCCTGTAGTAATCGGAGTAGTTTCCATTATCTTATTAGGTGTCATTGCGTATTTATCGCGCTTAGATTTCAAAATATCTCGAATGGAGAAGAAAATTAAAGAACAAGAAGAGCAATTGAAACAATGAGCAAATTACAAATCATATTGGTAGTCATGGTTGCTGTGGTTCTCGCCATTGTTATTTCAACCTATACCAGTAGTACTTCGAACACCACATTTGAAGATGCGAAAGAAAAAGTCAATGAAAAGGTTAAAATAGTAGGAACCTTAGACAAGTCTTTTGCTATTCAACATGACCCCATGAAAGACGCGAACCTAACCGTTTTCAAAGTCGTTGACAAAGATAATTTCTCACAAGTGGTATACCTGCATTCAGAAGAAGGAAGCCCACAAGGATTGGCCAACTCGGAAAGTGTAACGCTTGAAGGTAAAATGAACGAATCTGGAGAATTTCATGCGGACCATATTCAGCTGAAATGTCCGAGTAAATACAATGAAGAGCAACACAGTGTACAATAAGATTGAAGAATGAACGAGATTGCATATGTAAACGAACACGCATTCATAGGACAATTGGGGCATTTCGCCGTAGCATTGGCTTTCGGCAGTGCCCTTTTTAGTTTTGTGGCCTATTTTCTAAATACCAAAAACAAGCAAGTCGAATTCCTTCGCCTTGGCAGATATGGCTATTATACACATGCCATCTCTGTTATTACCATTGTTTTTGCACTTTTCATGATCTTGTTCAATCACTATTTCGAATATGATTATGCCCATGACCACCTGAATAGCGAAATGCCCATGAAATACGTCTTTTCCTGCATGTGGGAAGGGCAAGAAGGAAGTTTTCTTTTGTGGCTTTTTTGGCAGATGGTGCTCGGCTTCATTGTATTGAAAAAATCGAATGAATGGGAACCATACGTAATGGCAGTCATAGCATTGGTTCAGGTGTTTTTAAGTTCCATGCTATTGGGCGTATACATTGGTGATTTCCAATTTGGATCATCGCCATTTTTATTGGTACGCGAAACGGCCATGAACGTTGGACTTCCCTGGACCGAACAAGCCAATTACCTCAGCTTACCGCAATTGCAAAATGGAAAAGGATTGAATCCGTTACTGCAGAACTACTGGATGACCATTCACCCTCCTACCCTATTTCTTGGCTTCGCTTCTACGCTCATTCCATTTTCTTTCGCCATTGCCGGACTCATGAAAGGAGACCGAACGGGATGGATGAAACCCGCCATTCCATGGGCGTTCTTTGGTGTTATGATTTTGGGAACTGGCATTCTCATGGGAGGAGCTTGGGCCTATGAAGCGTTGGGATTCGGTGGTTTTTGGGCATGGGATCCCGTTGAAAATGCCTCCCTTGTGCCCTGGCTAACGTTGGTTGCTTCAGCACACCTTCTGGTCATTAACAAAAGAAAACCAACAAGTGTGTTCGCCACGTTTATACTTACCCTAAGTAGTTTCGTTCTCATTGTATATTCAACCTTCTTAACCCGAAGCGGCGTGCTTGGCGACAGCAGTGTACATAGTTTCGTAGATAGTGGAATTTTAGCTCAATTGCTGGTGTATTTGCTCGTTTTTATTTTCATTTCAACCTACTTCCTTGAAAATACATCGCGTTGGAAAAAAATATATCTCTACAGTTCAATCGCCCTTTTAGTCATTGGAGTTGGGCATGTGTGGTTCGGGAATTTTGAAACCAATTCAACCAAAGAACTTCTTCCAGGTGAGGGCACATGGATTCCTGGAATGTGTTTTATCTTTTTATTGATTTCATTCGTTTATCTCATTACTTCCTATCGTAACAAATATGCGATTCAAAAATCTGAAGAAGAAGCATTATTGAGTCGGGAATTCTGGATGTTCCTAGGAAGTCTTGTTCTTTCGCTAAGTGCCATTCACATCACCTTCGTAACCTCAATTAATGTTTGGAATATTTTTCTAACTCCTTTCGAAGGATTTTTCATGTGGCTGCACCAAGTAACCGGTAATGGGTTCATGAAAGAATTGGCTCAACACCAGTTTTCTGCCGCCAGTGGCGATGAACGCTTTACCACATTCCATCAAATTCAAGTGCCACTTGCCATCATCTTGCTGGCCATTATTTCCATTTCACAATGGTTGAAATACAAACAAACGGAAACCAAGAAATTTTTGTTTTCATTGGTTATGGGAATGGCCTTGGCCGGCATTGTAACCCTACTGTTCATTCAATCTCAAGCTACATATTCCGTTCCTCTTGGCCTACTGTTTTTCGCATCCATGTGGGCGCTCTTTAGTAACGCCGAGTATGCCGTGCGCGTTTTAAAAGGAAAATTCAATGTATTGGGAGCAAGTATAGCCCACATGGGATTTGCCATGCTGTTGCTTGGCGCTTTAATAAGTACTGGCAGCAGCTACTTCATTTCCAGAAACGTGAACGGCGACATTCGAAGCATGTCGAAAGAATTTAACAACAACGAAGACCTGCTTCTCATCCAGGGCGATACGCTTCAAATGGGAGATTATTTGGTCAGTTTCCGTGATAAAAGAAAAGAAGGTTCTCACATTGTAACCTCAGTAGATTACTTTGAAATTATTCCGAAAAGTTATGTTGCAGGTCAGAAAGTAATCATGAACGACGGAATTTTTATCTGTCTAAAAAACCATACCAGCACAGGAGATTTCTTTGAAGATGCTTATGAAATGAAGCATTGGTCACCCTTGAGTATTCCTTCCGATCAAGATTACGCAGAAGCTAGCCTTTGGCGTGGAGGTCAGCCAGGAAAACTGGTCTTCACTCTAGAACCAAGTGTGCTATTAAGTATGAAAGGAAATAGCAGAGAACCAAGCATAGAGCATGGTCTTAGTGAAGATCTATATACCTATATCAAGTACATTGATATTGAAGAGAAAAAATTTGACGAAGATGGTTTTGCTGAAGCGAAGAACATGATGATAACTCCACTAACGCCTGTAAAGATTACTGAGACGCTAACTATGAAGTTAGATTCCATGTACACCATTACAGAGCTTCCTGATAATTTACCTGCCGGAACAACTGCCAAACGATCACTGCTGTATCTCGAAGAAGGTGCAAAAAGAGATACACTTGAAATGATTGCTGTATCTGTGAACGGTGAATTTTTCCCAACAGAAGTTGAAAGTGAACTTTTTCACCGCAGGTTTTCTGTTTTCGATACACCAGACGGCATTCAACTGAGCATGCGTGAACACAAATCTGCACAAAAAGAAATACTCATTCTTTCGGCAGAGATCTTCCCCATGATCAATTTACTCTGGTTGGGTTGCATTATCATGGTAATTGGAACGGTATTGGCCATACGACATCGCATTCAAATGAACAAGAAAAAAGGCGCATAAAGCGCCTTTTTTTTCGTCTTATCTTCTAGAAATTATCCCTTGTAACAAACTTCTTTCGCTGCGCGAACCAAGTCTTCCACTTGTGGCAATGCCGCCTCTATCAATGTTGTTGCAAAGGCAAAAGGTGTATCTGTTTGCGTTAATCTGCGAATGGGCGCATCTAAATAATCGAACGCATTGCGCTGCACACGATAAGCAATTTCAGTTGAAATACTTGCCATAGGCCAAGATTCTTCCAAAATAATAAGCCTATTCGTTTTTTTCACGCTTTGAATAATGGTGTCTATATCTAACGGACGAATGGTTCTCAAATCAATCACCTCAGCCGAAATTCCTTCCTTTGCTAATTCTTCTGCACCAGCCAATGCCGTTTTCATAATCTTTCCGAAAGAGACTATGGTAACATCTGTTCCTTCACGCTTGATATCCGCTACTCCAATCGGTAAAATATACTCACCGTCTGGAACCATACCCTTGTCACCATACATTTTCTCTGATTCCATGAATACCACAGGATCGTTATCACGTATAGCAGCTTTCAATAAGCCCTTCGCATCATACGGATTCGATGGTGTAATTACTTTCAATCCGGGTACATGCGCGTAAAACGCTTCAAAACTTTGTGAGTGAGTAGCTGCCAACTGACCTGCTTGTCCGTTTGGACCACGGAATACAATAGGCACATTGTATTGCCCACCCGACATTTGCAACATTTTTGCCGCTGAATTAATGATTTGATCAGCTGCCAAAATAGCAAAGTTCCAAGTCATAAACTCTACAACCGGACGCAATCCATTCATAGCAGCACCCACAGCAATTCCTGCAAAACCAAGCTCGGCAATAGGGGTATCTATAACACGCTTTGGACCAAATTCATCTAACATTCCTTTGGAAGCCTTGTAAGCTCCGTTGTATTCAGCCACTTCTTCCCCCAATAAAAACACGCTTTCATCTCTGCGCATTTCTTCTGTCATGGCCTCACAAATGGCTTCTCTAAATTGAATTTCTCTCATAATTTCTTTCCAATTAATGGCAACGAATTTAGGGCGAAATTGACTTGAACAAAAATCTTCGTGTACAAATTACACTAAGTCACCAATTTCTAGCCTGCAATCGCAACCGGGTCAACAAAATAAACAAGGTACTCACGCCCACAAAATACAACACGTCGCGCGAATCAATGAGCCCAATACTGAGTCCACGATAATGCTCTTCTATTCCCATAGAAATAAAAAATTGATCCATAGACCCCAATAAATCAAACGTTCCCAACGACTGAAATCCGTTGTACAAGATATAACTACCCAAAGCAGAAAGTAAAAAACTTACAATTTGATTGTTGGTTAAGCTTGATGTCAGTATTCCCAGTGAGACAAAGATGGATGCCACAAATAGCAACCCCAAATATGATCCCCAAGTTGCTCCAGTATCAATGTTGCCAACCGGATCTCCTAATTGATAAACCGTAACAAAATAGATGAGTGTGGGCAACAAAGCCAAAACCACCAATGTAAGACTTGCAAAAAACTTCGCAAGTATAATTTCCATTTCAGAAATGGGCTTGGTTAATAGAAGTTCTAGCGTTCCTTCACGCTGTTCCTCTGAAAAAGAACGCATGGTAATGGCTGGAATTAAAAATAAAAACAGCCAAGGTGTAATGTAAAAGAAGTTATCTAAGGTTGAATATTGGGCATCTAAAATATTCAATGAGTTTGTAAATACAAATAAAAAAAGTGCATTCACAACCAAAAAGATACCAATCACAATGTATCCAATTAGGGAAGATAAAAATGCACGCAGTTCTTTGAGGTATAGGGCTTTCATATTACAATTCTTGCATTTCAACTAAGGTTTTATACAGGCCTTCTTGCGAAATTAAGGCTTTATGGTTTCCGCGCTGTACTATTTCTCCATCTTTTAAAACCAAAATCAAATCGGCCTGCTGTATCGTACTTAATCGGTGTGCAATAACAAGGGCCGTTCTGTTTTCCATTGTTTTAGCAATGGCATCTTGCACATACTTTTCGCTTTGTGTATCTAAAGCAGATGTGGCTTCATCTAAAATAAGTACAGACGGATTCTTATAGATGGCCCTGGCAATGGATAAGCGTTGACGCTGACCGCCACTCAAACGCATGCCTCCGTCGCCAATGTTAGTCTCAAAACCGTTTTCCAATTCTTGAATAAACTCCATAGAATTTGAAATGGTTGCTGCCAAATGCAATTGCTCTTCATTGAAAGGCTCATTCAAAATAATATTATTCTTAATACTATCATTGAATAACAACGCGTCTTGTGTTACCATTCCCAACTCATGTCTCCAACTGTGAATGGTAGTTAACGAAAGAGACTGTCCGTCAACTCGAATTTCTCCCTCGGTTGGGTTATAAAAGCGAGCTAAAAGCATAGCCAATGTTGTTTTTCCACTTCCTGAAGAACCAACAAGTGCTACCGTTTGCCCCTTTATAATCTCAAAATTAATTTTATTTAAAACGTTTTGTTCTCCGTACTTAAATCCTACATTTTCGAAAGCTATTTTCTCATTGAAGTGTTTCAAAGAAATGGCAAACTCAGAATCTGTTACTGTTTCTTCAGCGAACAATACTTCTCTAATTCTTTCCAAACTTGCCATTCCCTTATTCACCTTGAAAATAGCGTCGCTGAATTGCTTTGCAGGCTGTATGATTTGTGAAAAAACTACCAAGTATCCAATGAGCATTTCTCCACTTAATTCTCCACCAAAAACGATTGTACCACCTACATACAGCAAAACACTTATGACTAGTAGAGAAATAAACTCAGACATCGGGGAAGCCAGATACTCGCGCTTGTAGAGCTTGTGCATCAATTTCGAATATCCCTGGTTGGTCTCATCAAACTTGGCTTGAAAATGTGGCTCAGCATTGAAAACTTTTATGACACGCATGCCGGTTAAACTTTCATCGAGCAGCGCAATTAACTCACCCAAATTGTTCTTACTGCGTTTCGCTGCGTTCTTTAAACTTTTGGCAATTCTTGAAATTAAATAGCCGCTGATTGGTAAAAAAACAAATGCAAAGAGTGTCAACTCCCAACTCATATAGAGCAGCGTTGCTATGCTTATAAGAATCATTACTGGCGATTTCAACAAGGCTTCCAGAGCCCCAATAACGCTGAATTCAATTTCATTCAAATCATTGGTCATTCTGGAAATCAAATCACCTTTTTTTTCATTGGAGAAGAACGTCAATGGCAAACGCAAAACCTTTGCGTACATGTCTTTACGTAAATCGCGAGAAACTCCTGTTCGAATGCGAGCAATACTCAATAAAGAAATGTAATTGACGGTATTCTTCATCAAGGCCAAAACAACAATGAAAACACACATGAGCAAAAGCACCTCACCTTTTCCAATTGTCAGAATTAATTCATCTAATTCCAATTGTATAGCACCCCAAATACCCGAAGCACCCTTCGGTACAGCACTGTTTCCTTGATTCACATCAAATAAAACATACAAAAATGGAACAACACTCAAAAACGTAAACAAGGAAAAAATAGCGTTCAAAACGTTGAAAAAGAAATTCCAAATCAAAGAAGACTTGTAGTTTCTTAGTAAACCGAAAATAGCTCTGAACGACTTCATTCTTCGTTGGTCATCAAATTTACTCCGGTATAATTCTCTGGACGAATGCGCTTCAATTCCATTTTTAATTCGTCAGAAACTTCCAATGAATCTATGAACAACTGCATATCGGACTCAGTAATTTTTTCTTTACCTCTTGTTAAGGCCTTCAGCGCCTCGTATGGCGCTGGATAGCCCTCTCTTCTTAAAACAGTTTGAATACCTTCGGCAACAATGGGCCAATTGTTTTCAAGATCTTCATTGATTTTCTTTTCGTTCAGTTTCAACTTTCCTAATCCCTTTTCAATGGCATTCAACGCTATAAGTGTATGGGCCATGGGTACGCCAATGTTTCTCAAAACTGTGCTGTCTGTTAAATCGCGCTGCAAGCGTGAAATAGGAAGTTTCGCAGCCAGATGCTCGAACAATGCGTTTGCGATACCTAGATTTCCTTCAGCATTTTCAAAATCAATTGGATTCACTTTGTGAGGCATGGCCGAAGAACCTACTTCTCCTGCCTTAATTTCCTGTCTGAAATAATCCATGCTGATATACGTCCATATGTCACGACAAAAATCTATCAGTATCGTATTCAAACGCTTGAGACCGTCGAAAGTCGCTGCCAAATGATCGTAGTGTTCAATCTGTGTTGTGAATTGAGACCGTGAAAGTCGCAGTTTATCTGCTAGAAAATCATTCGCAAAGCTCACCCAGTCAACATTCGGATAAGCCACGTGGTGTGCGTTGAAATTTCCTGTTGCACCCCCGAATTTCGCGGCTACTGGAATTTGTTCCAACAACTGCAACTGCTCTTCCAAACGTTCTACAAAAACAAACA
>CAYSEX010000034.1:21390-24464 GCA_964430305.1 uncultured Chryseobacterium sp. | reverse complement strand
GCTGTGGAAGTGCTTTACTTGCAGGATTCGCTAAATACCAAGCAGCATTTTCAATGTATGCGTAAGTATCCGTTTCGGGAACCCAAACCACCGCTTTTTGTTCCGGATAAAACTGACGGAATTGCCCTATGACTGATTCTTCCAGTGTTAGTGGTTTTAATTGTGAAAAAGCTGACCCGAAAGGCAGCAAAAGAAATAAGGTAAGTGATAAGTATTTCATTTTTTTCAAGTGAGGTGCGAAGATAAGCTTATTCTAGAGTTAATTTTTTGAGTTGATGAATCTGATTCCAATCTTGAATTTCTTCCCGGAATCCTTGCGTTCTATATAACTCAGCCTGGTCTTGAAAATAAGGAGATAAAACGTGTCCGCTTTGTCCGCTAGGTGTGACATTCCAATATTTGTTCGAGCCGTAATCCACAACAATACGCATTTGAGATCCAAAATGAACTTCATATTGTCCGTTCGCTTTATGAACAAATCCGCTTTGATGAATGGTTTCATTTCCGCCCCAAACCGGCATTGGCTTTCGATTGAAAAATGGTTTAAGCAAAGAGACTGCTCCAAGTGGATGTTTAAGTTCTAATTTGCAGACATTCGACCATGCCCATTGCTTCACATCTCCCTCTTCCTTCATCAATTGCTGAACAGTTAATTCAAAAGCTTCGAGCATGATTTGGTTGTGCGTTTCAACTTGTGGCGTATTCACCTTGTTAAACCAAGGGCTGTTTTCTGTATAAAAAAGAACACTATAAGCACGTTGCATTTGATGCGTTTCCATGAACAAATTGAATGTTTCTTCCCCCATCTCATCGGCACATGTTAAATGAAGAAAATTGAATAGAAAGCGATTGAAAAGCACGGGCGCAGCCGAAGTAGGTGTGTAAGAGCCGTCCCATTGAAACAATTCTTTCACATCAGAATAGTATGAGCTTTGAAGAACAAATTGTTCAAGGTGTTTCAGCATTGCTGCGTCAACATCCATGGTTACATCATTTAAAATGCGTTTCATATCATCGGCTGAATATTTTTTATTCTCGCTTAATAATTTTTTAATTCTGTCGCCACGGTACTGAGGTTTGTAATAACCCGGATAGAACGTACCATCTGCTAATTGTCCAGGCCAATCATTCGCACTGTAAATGAATCCCCATTCCGGATTTACTGTTCTTGGATTCATATTGAAATTGTAATAACCTTGCCACTCATTCAAAGTGTCTTTTCCATCTAGAATCATCCAAGAATTCACTTCTTTGTTGCGACGAATGAGATGCGCACATGCAAACCAGGCAATGTTATTTTTGTTATCTGCGTAATTCACACTGAGACCCGGAGCGTGTATGAGCGGTAGATAGGTTTGGAATTCTTCGAATGATTTCGATTGATTAAAACCGCGAAAGGCCTGTACTGTTTCATTTTTCTTTTGCGTAAACTCCCACTTACAAGCAATGGGTCTTGTACTCTCAAATCCATGAATACCTTCATTAACAATAGGCCCATGGGGTGTTTCTCTTACATCCAATACAATGTCATTTGATCCTTTCACATGAATGATTTCTTGGCGATGTGTAATGGGCACGTACTTGTTTTTGTAGAGCACTTCTTCACTGTTATTCGGATTGAAATTTTCAAAATAAAAATCCATGTCATCATTCAACAGCATGGTTAGTCCCCACGAGTGGTGTGGCGATTTTCCTACCAAAGCATAAGGAATTCCACCCAGAAAATGTCCATGCATTTCAAACTCAGGGCACTTTACATGTGCTTCAAACCATGTTTGCGGTAGTCCATATCCAATGTGCGTATCGTTGCAAAAGAGCGGTAATCCAGATTCAGTCTTTGCTCCGCTTAATGCCCAAGCATTTGAACCATTGAAAGGCGCAATGGGTAAGGCATTTTCAGCAGAGTTGAAAAAAGTGGTCAATGCCATTAAACTGGAATCTGAATTAGGAGTGGTAGGAATGAAAGATTCAGAATCGCTGTGCCACAAACCTAGATCTTTGAGGTATTCTGAACCATACTGATGTGCAATTTTTGTAATTACAGGCTCCGTTTTGTTGGCCTGAGAAAAACCGAAACTCATAGCGCCAGTTATGCAAAACATATCTTCAAGGGTGAGCGGTGATTTTTCAATTCCTATTAAAGCAAATTCAGGTGGAGTAGGGCCATTCGCAATAAATTCATTGACACCATCTAGGTATGCTTGAATTTCATTCAAGATGGCAGTATCTCCAGCATTTTTCAAATCTTCAGCGCATTGCTTTGCATACCTTGCAACTCCCAATGTTCGGAATACGCGGTCAACTTTTACTACATCAGGGCCAATGATTTCAGCTAATCTGCCGCTTCCAACTCTGCGCAACAATTCCATCTGAAACAATCGTTCCTGCGCGTGCACATAGCCCAATGCTTTGTATGCATCTCGCTTGTTTTGAGCCTCAATGTGCGGTATGCCATAACTGTCAAAGTACACTTCAACAGGTTTTGAAACATGAATGGTTTGTTTTCCTTCATATTGCGGAAGTGAACTGCGAAGCCAAAAATAAATTCCAATGGTCGCAGCCATTATTAGAAATACAAGTACTAATACAAATCGTTTAATTGTTTTCTTCATAGATCTAAAGATAAGACTTCCGAAGAAAAGCCACACCTGATTTTCCTTGTTTGAATAAAATGAGGCGCTTAGAAGGTGAGTGAAAGTCGCAGATTAATTCTTCTTCCTGTTAAATAGGTTGGTATTCCATATTGTCTTCCGTTCACATCTTCAATCCATTCATGGTTAATGGTATTGCTAACTCCTAATAAATTGAAAATTTCCAAAGCAATATTTCCCGATTCAAAGAAGGTATTTGTTTTCTTTTTTCGCTTGGTGAATAAATCGCGAGAAAGTCCTAAATCAGCCCGAACGTAGGCCGGAGTTCGGTAGGTATCATTGAATCGTTGCTGATCGGGCGGACCAAAAGGCATTCCTGTTGAGAAATAAAAATTCAGCATGACCTTGTACTCCGGTTTGTTCGGCATTTCATCTAAGAATAAAAGTGATACAGAAACACGCTGATCGCTTGGTCGCGGAATA
>CAYSEX010000034.1:5867-21290 GCA_964430305.1 uncultured Chryseobacterium sp. | reverse complement strand
ATCTAACTTCTTGTAATACATTTCACCAACCAATTTGAAAGGCCTTCCCATTGCACGGAAGAGATATTCTGTGCCTGCCACAAGGTGTATGGATCTTTGAGCACGAATGTTGGGATTAATATTCCCATCAAAACCACGCATTTCTCTGTAAAATGGGGGCTGATAATAGTATCCGCCCGCAAGTTTTAAAATGATATCTTTCCGAATGGAGTCGCCTTTTTGATGTTGGTCTGCGGGTTGAATCCAAGTAGGGGTATAGGCTACATTAAATCGAGGGCTAATCACAGTTTGATCATTGAAACTCCAATAATTGGCTCTTATGCCTGCATTCACGTTAATGAGGTGGCCATTTTCAAAGGCATGCTTGTAGGTTTCTTGAACATAAGCAGTAGCTCGAGTGCTTTGTACAATATTGATGGCCTTTACTCGATCACGAAAAGCAATGCTTTGAATGCTTTGCATATTCGGATTCGTATAACCTATGCTATCTCGTGGATGTGGGGTTACATATCCCGCACTGTCAATGATGGTCCATTCGCTGAGTTGATCTTGAATATCTTCATAATTCACATCAAATCCCCATTCCAACAAATGCTCATCTTTTGCAAACCGAATTTCGCCTTTGTGCGCAAATTGAAAAACACGTGCATTCAATTCGTTTCTGGCATGATTTAAAAATGCACCAACCCCTCTGTTGGCTAGAACAGTTGCGAATTGATCAGATCCTAAATCACGATCCAATTCATCTAATCTGTACGCACCAAGTATATCAAATTTTTCGCTCTCTTGGGTGTTGAAGGCTGAGGCGGTAAAACGAATTTGCCCTTTTTCTGAAAATTGATATCGTGTACTGAATGCCCCGAAATATGTATCGTATTTCGATATTTCTTGGCCCTCGAAGTACACGGTTAATCGCAACGCTTCGTTAATTGTTCCAACGTCTGTTTGTCTGGTTTGCGGAATGAAATTGTAACGATTGCTGCTGTAATTTCCCAAAAAACTAAACTCCAATGGTGCATGTTTATCTTTTGGTCGGAAGGTGATATACGTTTGAAAGTCATTGAAACGCGGTTTGTAATCTCCGGCAACATCTAATGAATTAAAGATGTACGCATAATTCTTATATCGAAACCCGCTGTTGTGTGTGAAATTCCCTTTTTTGTTGCAACCGCCCAATTGCAGTTGTGTTCCCAACATACCTGCTTGAAAAGATCCAGAAAATTTTTGAGGTCTAGCGTAAGTGATATCCAACACCGAACTCATTTTGTCGCCATATTTCGTTTGAAACCCACCAGCTGAAAACTGAATGCTACTAACCATATCTGGATTCGGGAAACTTAATCCTTCTTGCTGACCAGCACGAACTAAAAAGGGTCTGTAGACTTGAATTTCGTTCACATAAACCAGATTTTCATCGAAACTTCCACCCCGAACACTATAACTTGAACTTAACTCACTGGGAATATTTACTGCAGCTTGAATGAGGTACGCTTCAATACCTTGATTTAAAACGGGTAATTTGGTTGGAAGTTTAATGTCCAATGTTCGAAAGGTTATTCCATCGCTTACCTTTTCTGTAATTTCAATAATTTTTCCCGTGAGTGCATTGTCATAGATAATCTCAAATTCTTTAATTTGACCGGGAGCCAATTGAAAGAATTCTTTCTTTTCACTTCCTCCAATTCCTTTGAAAATGACACCAATGCGCTCGCCACTATTTACTTTTAATACAAATTCTCCTTGGGTATTGCTAACAGTACCTTTTGTATTTTGAGTCTCTAAGTAGATTGCAATTCCGGGTATGGGCTCACCCTTGGGATCCTTTATGGTTCCTTTCAATGTGCTTTCTTGACCGAAGCCATGCAGTGACCAAAGTGTAAGTGAGACAAGAAGAATGGTAAATTTTGAAAACGGATTCATGCAACTTCGCTAGTCATTCAATGTTTTAATAAATTTCTTCCAAGAATCGGCATCGAGTAAATTTCCACCTGTATACAAACCACCTGAATACCTGCGCTGCATTTGCAATGAAGCACTTTGATACGATTCTTTTGAAAAATCAATACTACCGTCGTAATTAGACATACTGTTCGATTCCCTTTTCCAACTAACGTAATAATCTCCGGGTAAATCCAGAGCCAAAACTTCGGCGCGTAATCTATTCTTGGCCGGGTAGGGAAGTATATATGCGGTGGGAAGTTCGAACGGAGAAACATTCATGATTTGTACCATGGATAATTTGTCATCAGCAGTTTCTTTCGGAATAATGAAATAGGAATCTTCCAAACCAGCACATGTAAACAATAAGGTATCTCCAGCAATCACAGGTAATGTGAAGTATCCTTCTTTATTCGAGTATGTACCACGTTTATCTCTGCTTCTATAAATACTTACAAATGAGGCGGGGTAAAGCGAATCACTGATGAGAACTACCCCAGTGACCTGAACCACCTTGGGCAAATTAATTTGAGATGATACCCTGAAAGTAAAACCTAACAGGGCAAGACAAAATAGAATAACGACCTTTTTTATCATCTCAACAAAGATAGGTTAACTTCATTCGTTCCGAATTATTGTTTCACTTCTCAACTTGACGTTTCTTTGCAACATGAGTCAACAAGTTGGAATACCGAAAGGTACACGTGATTTCTCGCCAGAGGTAATGAGAAGGCGGAATTACATTTTTGGAATCATAAGGGAAGCCTTTGAAAAATTCGGATTTCAACCCTTAGAAACTCCTTCTATGGAAAATCTTTCTACATTGACCGGTAAGTATGGCGATGAAGGAGATCAGTTGATTTTTAAAATTTTGAATAATGGAGATTTTTTAAAAGGAATCAGTGACGAGTCTAGACTCGATTCTAGGAAACTCTCTTTTCAAATTTGTGATCGAGCCTTAAGGTATGATTTAACAGTTCCTTTCGCGCGTTTTGTAGCTATGAATAGAAATGAATTGTCATTTCCTTTTAGAAGGTATCAAATTCAACCTGTTTGGCGCGCCGATCGCCCACAAAAGGGTCGGTTTAGAGAATTTTATCAATGCGATGCGGATGTAGTAGGTACAGAAAGTTTGTGGTCTGAAATAGAGTTAATTCAACTTTTTGATCAAGTACTTTCCAAATTGAATATCCCCAAATTTGAAATTAAAATAAATAACCGGAAGGTCTTATTTGGTCTGGCTGAAGTAACCCAATGTGCAAATCAGTTTACGGCTTTGACCGTAATACTCGATAAATTAGATAAAATTGGTTTAGAAGCTGTTCAAAAAGAACTCACAGATCTTGGAATATCAGGCGAAGTAACACGAATTATAGCTGATTTTGCTGAATGTTCAGATGTAGAATCACAATTGAAATTTTTATCTACCAAATTAGAAGGTTCAGAAATAGGAATGAAAGGTATTGAAGAACTCTCCTTTTTATTTGAAAATCTGAAAGGTCGAATTTCAAAAGCCATACTTTCATTTGATCTCACATTAGCACGAGGATTGAACTATTATACTGGGGCCATTTTTGAAGTGAAAGCATTAGACGTGCAAATGGGAAGTATTTGCGGTGGAGGAAGATATGACAATCTAACAGGGGTCTTCGGTTTACCAAATGTATCTGGAGTTGGAATCTCTTTCGGTGCAGATCGCATCTACGAAGTCATGAATGAATTGAATCTTTTTCCTTCAGGAATTGACAGAGGCGCACGCGTTGCAATTGTTCATTTCGGGGGTGAAACTCAATTTGCAGCTTTCAATCTATGTCATGAATTAAGATCAAATGAGATTCAAGCGGTGTTTTATCCGGAAGATGCAAAAATTAAAAAGCAAATGAAGTACGCCCATGATCTTGGCGCTGAATATGTCATTGTTATTGGGGAAGATGAATTAGCTAAACAAGCTTGGCAGGTTAAAAACATGCAAACTGGCGATCAATTTGAATCTTCAACTCAAGGCATTATTCAATTGCTTACGGGCTCAATGTGAGTAAGAACATCATAAACTTGAGGGTAATTTTCCTTAATTATTCGTTCTACTTCTTCAGCAATGTCGTGGCCTTTTTCTACTGATAATTGGCCATTAACACCAATGTGTATGTCTACAAACCACTCAAAACCCATTTTGCGAACAATACAATTGGGTATTGAAAGAACACCGTCTACAGTTTTAGCCGTTAACTCTATCTGTTGAATGACTTCGTCTGGTTGGGCTTCGTCCATCAATTCAGATAAGGCCATTTTCCCTGTTTTTATCGCTTGATTTAAAATGAGCGCGGCAGCTATTAGCGATGCCCAATCATCAGCTGCCGGATATTTGTTGTTGGTAAAAAGAGCAATGACAATTCCTATTCCTGCTGCAAGCGATGTTAGTGCATCAGACCTGTGATGCTTGGCTTCTGCAAGAAGGGCCATACTCTTGGTATGGTTTGATTCGAACTTAAACCATCGATACATCAGTTCTTTGCTAAGAATCACAAAACCAACAATAAATAAAGTCCAGGTTCGAGGAGATTCATGTGGCGTAAGTATGTAATGAATGGAAGAGTTCGTAATAAAAATAGCAGCACCTATCATAACTACACTAACCACAAGTGCAGATAAGGGTTCTGCCTTACCATGTCCATAAGGATGATTTTTGTCGGGGGGAATAGATGCCGTTTTTAAACCAATCCATACAGCAAATGAAGAGGCAAAATCAACCCAACTTTCAATTGCATCGGCTATCAAAGCAAATGAATTTCCCCAAAAACCGCCTGCAAATTTGATTAAAGACAATACAATGTTCACTAAAATGCCTTTTTGAACAACCTGTTGTGCGCGAATAGAGGGTGATGTGTTGGATTGCCACATGTAGCAAAGATATCTTTGTTTCATGCAAAAATCTCAATCTACTTTAAAATCGGGAGTTCTATCTACCCTCATACTAGCTGCCATTTTTGGAAGTGTTTATAATTCAGAGAAAATAAGCATAGATGCGACTAAAATCGAAACTACAGCAAGACCTGATACTTCATCATCGGAAATAAGTTTATTTTTTGTTGGTGATTTAATGGGGCATGACCCCATGATCAAAGCCGCATGGAATGAAACTTCAGGGAAGTATGAATATGGACATTGGTTTCAATTTCTTTCACCCGTTTTGAGTCATTATGATTGTGCAATCGGGAATTTGGAGGTAACTCTGGGAGGAAGACCTTACAAAGGCTATCCGCAGTTTAGTTCACCCGATGCCTATGCAGCAGGTATTCAGGCCGCTGGTTTTGATTTTTTAATTACAGCCAACAATCATTCTCAAGATAGAGGCAAGGCCGGATTGGAGCGTACACTTTTTGTACTTGACTCACTCAAAATTCCTCATACCGGTACTTTTTCAGATACACTTTCAAGAGAAAAGACATATCCCTATATGCTTGAAATGAAAGGAGTCAAAATTGCCATATTGAATGCCACTTATGGCACCAATGGTTTGCAAGTTGTGCACCCCAACGTGGTGAATATGATGGATAGCTTAATTATGAAAAAAGACATTCAAAAAGCGAAGAGTGCAGGGGCACAGTATATCATTGCTACTATGCACTGGGGAAATGAATACCAACGAACAGAAAGCGATGAACAGAAAAAATGGGCCATGTGGTTAGCTGATCAGGGCATAGACGCCATCATAGGTATGCATCCGCACGTGGTTGAACCCATGAAATTCATAACGTCTAAAAAGTATCCGAACAAGCAAATTCCGGTAGCCTACAGCCTCGGAAATTTCATTAGCAATCAGCGTGAACGATATAAAGATGGTGGAATAGGGGTTGAGTTACAATTGAAAATAAAAGAAGGGAAAGTTTCATTTCAATCGTGGGGATACATGCCCTTTTGGTGCTACTTAGGTGGATCACCGCGCGGCTATTATGCTCTTCCAGTCTCGGATGTTGAAAAGAACCCTGCCAAATACAAGTTAAGTGCGGTTGATCAGGCAAAATTGGAAACATTTGCAGAGGATACGCGCATACTTCTAAAGGGAATTCCTGAAATTTTTATTAAATAAGGTCTTTCATCCTTATTTTTGCAGCCGTTAAAATTTAAAGTAAACAAATATGGTCAATTCACAGTGGGGCGAAATTGTGCTCTATTCTATCCCTGTCTTGGGATTATTGGGAATCTTAATCATGGCAATTAAATCTGCTTGGGTAACGAAGCAAGATGCTGGTGATGAAAACATGCAAGAGTTAGCCGGCTATATAGCCCGCGGAGCAATGGCGTTCTTAAAAGCGGAGTGGAAAATACTTTCATACTTCGTAATCATTGCAGGGGCTTTGTTAGCATATAGTGGTACAATTGAAGGAGCAAATTCATCTCCAATTATAGCTGTAGCGTTTGTAATTGGTGCTGTTTTCTCTGCATTCGCAGGATATATAGGTATGAATATCGCTACCAAAGCGAACGTTCGTACAACTCAAGCAGCGCGTACAAGCTTAGCACAGGCGTTAAAGGTAAGTTTCACTGGTGGATCTGTTATGGGTCTAGGTGTGGCTGGTTTAGCGGTTCTTGGTTTGGGATCATTGTTCATTGTTTTTTACATGATGTTCGTAACCGATGGAAATGTAAATGGTGATCAAATGGCAAAGGCCTTGGAAGTCCTTGCAGGATTTTCATTGGGTGCTGAATCCATTGCTTTATTCGCTCGTGTGGGTGGTGGTATCTATACCAAGGCTGCAGACGTTGGAGCAGACTTAGTGGGTAAAGTTGAAGCTGGAATTCCAGAAGATGATGTGCGCAACCCTGCAACCATAGCAGATAACGTAGGTGATAACGTGGGTGACGTTGCGGGAATGGGAGCAGATTTATTTGGATCTTATGTAGCAACAATATTGGCTACAATGGTTCTAGGTAGAGAAATTAAATCGGTAGATAATTTCGGAGGTATTGCTCCAATTTTATTGCCGATGTTAATTGCTGGATTGGGAATCGTATTTTCTATCATAGGTATGTTGTTCGTTCGTGTGAAAGATGAAAACGGAAATGTTCAAGGTGCTTTAAACCTAGGTAACTGGTCTTCGATTATACTTACGGGTATTGCTTCTTTCTTTATTGTGGGTTGGATGTTACCTGAGAAAATGGAAATCCGTGGTGAAGAATTTACTCGTATGGATGTATTTTACGCCATCGTTGTAGGGTTGGTAGTAGGTGCTTTGATGAGTATCATTACAGAGTACTACACGGCAATGGGTAAGCGTCCGGTACTTTCAATCATTAAACAATCTGCAACTGGACACGCGACCAACATCATAGGTGGTTTGTCTGTAGGTATGGAATCTACTGTTCTTCCAATTCTTGTATTGGCCGCTGGTATTTATGGATCGTATGCTTTTGCAGGTTTATACGGAGTGGCTATTGCTGCAGCAGGTATGATGGCAACCACAGCCATGCAATTGGCTATTGATGCATTTGGTCCGATTGCGGATAACGCAGGTGGTATTGCTGAAATGAGTCAGCTTCCAGAAGAAGTTCGTCACCGTACAGACAACTTAGATGCCGTTGGTAATACAACAGCAGCAACCGGAAAAGGATTTGCAATTGCATCTGCGGCTCTAACATCTCTTGCGCTTTTTGCAGCATTTGTAGGAATTGCAGGTATTGATGCTATTGATATATACAAGGCAGACGTTCTAGCTGGTTTATTTGTAGGTGGAATGATTCCTTTCATCTTCTCTTCTTTAGCTATTGCTGCTGTGGGAAGAGCTGCTATGGATATGGTGAACGAAGTTCGTCGTCAGTTCCGCGAAATTCCTGGTATCATGGAATACAAGGCCAAACCAGAATACGAAAAATGTGTGGCTATCTCTACCAATGCATCTATCAGAGAAATGATTGCTCCAGGAGCCATTGCTTTAATTGTTCCCATTGTAGTAGGATTCTTATTTGGTCCTGAGGTATTGGGTGGCCTTCTTGCAGGTGTAACGGTTTCGGGTGTATTGATGGGGATGTTCCAATCAAATGCAGGTGGTGCCTGGGACAATGCGAAGAAGTCTTTCGAAAAAGGTGTTGAAATTAACGGTGAGATGTTCTACAAAAAATCTGAACCACACAAGGCCTCGGTTACCGGAGATACAGTAGGTGATCCGTTCAAAGACACATCGGGTCCATCCATGAACATATTAATCAAATTAATGTCAATTGTAGCCTTGATTATTGCTCCTCACATCTCTGAAAAAGGACACGGAAACAATGCAGGTGTTGCTCCAGTTAAATTGGAAAACGCGAATGATTCATTGTCATATTCTATTGGTTTAATGATCGGAAACAATTTTGTTGATATGCAATTGGATTCTGCCATTAATCACAAGAAGTTTGTTGCAGGTATGGAACATGCTACTGCGGCTACTCCAGAAGAACTTCAAGAAGCCAACCGTTTCATTGATTTGTTCATGAAAAAGAAGGAAGCAGAAAAGATGAAACCTTTGATGCAAAAAGAACAAGACTTTTTGAATAACAACAAGAACCAAGCAGGTGTAGTAACTACCAATTCGGGGTTACAGTACCAAATCATCTCGGAAGGTTCGGGTATAAATGCTTCTGCTACAGACTCTGTGAGTATTCATTACAAAGGGACTTTAATCAGTGGTGAAGTATTTGACTCTTCTGAAGGATTCGGAACTGCTACTGCTAAACCTGTTGGATTCATGCTCAATAAAGTAATTCCTGGATTTACTGAAGGACTGCAGTTAATCAAAGAGGGCGGTAAGATTAAATTATTTATCCCGTCTGCTTTGGCTTATGGCGATATGGCCCAAGGAAGTATTCCAGCTTTTTCAACATTAGTCTTTGAAATTGAATTGGTCAAGGTTACTAAAAAATAATTTGAATGTTATTTCGATAAAAAGGTGGCTTCGGCCACTTTTTTTTGTTTGAATCTTTGCTACCTTGCAACACAAATTAAAATTTAAAATGAGAATATTCCTTGTAGCCGTGCTTGTAGCATGCAGCTTCGTTTCGAGTGCTTTTAATTCAAGTACTGAAAAGAAAAAGAAAAAGAAGCCAAAAAAATCTGAAGTAGTCTTAGCTAATGCGAATGATAGTTTATCATATGCTTTAGGATTAAGTATCGCGAAAACAGTTCCTAACTCTGGAATTGAAGGTTTGAATGAGGTTTTAATTGGACAGGCTTTAATAGATCACGCCAATCAAATCCATGTTATTTCAGATGAATTAGTTGATGAATACATTCAAATTGAAATGCAAAAACGCGATGCAATAAAGCAAGAAGCTAAGCAAAAAGAAGCAGAGGCAGCCATGGCTAAAGAGGCAAAGTGGTTTGAGGAAAATGGTAAAAAAATGGGCGTAATAACCACTACTACCGGTTTGCAATACATTGTTCATCAAGAAGGCATTGGAATTACTGCTGGTGTAAATGATACCGTTAAGGTTCATTACAAGGGTATGCTAGTAGATGGTACTGTTTTCGATAATTCATATGATCGCAATGAACCCATTGAATTAACTCCAGGAATGGTTATTCCAGGATGGACAGAAGGTCTTCAATTAATGAAAGCAGGTGGAAAATACACTTTATTCATTCCCAGTATGTTGGGTTATGGTGGTGATGAAAGTATTGGAGTTATTCCTCCATATTCAACATTGATTTTTGAAATGGAAGTTTTAGAAATTAAAAAAGGGTCGGAGCAACCCGTTATTGAGTGGGATGTACCAGTTATGGAAGATTAATTTGCGAGATAACCATATGAAAAAAATTATCATTTTCACATTACTTACACTAGCTATTGCTCCTGCTTTTGGTCAAAGAAAGAACAAAGGTAAGGCTGATTCTAAAAAAGCAGTTTCTCTCATGAATCACAATGATAGTTTGGCTTATGCCTACGGTATCATGACATATGAAAATGCCAAGGGAGCAGGTTTAGATATTATCAACTATGATTTGGTTATGCAAGGCATAAAAGATGCGCAAGCAGGACAAATGAACATGGATAAAGAGAAATCAAATGCCTTTATCAACGCGGAAGTTAAAAATATTCAAGCGAAAAAATCTGCGGAAGCAAGAAAGTCTGGAGAAGATTTCTTGATGAAAAACAAGTCAAAGGCAGGTGTTATTACCACGGAATCAGGTCTTCAATACGAAATAATGAAAGAGGGTAGTGGTGCTTCTCCTGATCGAAATGACAAAGTTCGCGTTCACTACCACGGTACATTGATTGACGGAACCGTTTTCGATAGTTCGGTAGAACGAAACAAAGACATCGAATTTGGATTAAATCAAGTGATTACAGGATGGACAGAAGGCCTTCAATACATGAAAGAAGGAGCGAAATACAGATTTTATATTCCTCAAAATTTGGGATATGGCTCTCGAGCTCAAGGAAAAATTCCAGCTTATTCAACGCTAATATTTGAAGTTGAATTGTTCGAGGTAAAAAAAGTGGACTGATAAAATGCAGTTCATGCAGCCTTTTTATAATAAAATGCGTCTTTAATAGGCGCATTTTTTTTATCTTCACCTGACCGATTAACCAATATGACTCGAATTTTATTTACCTTATTTTTTAGTGTAACTTGTTATTTGATGCATGGTCAAATTAAAGTAGGTGCTGTCAACTTAAAATCAAAACAGAACACAGATACCAATACAAATGTTTCCAACGGAAACGGTGCACATGAGAGAAATTCAAGCTCAGAGGAAATTATTGTTGGCGGTCTTCCTGTTGTATATAATGATCCTTGGTTTTTAGAACAGAGAACACATGAACGCCATCAACTTGAAAGTCAAATCGAACACATCAAAGCAAAAAAGAAAGAAATAAGAGCCAATAAAGAACTTTTTATCAATTCGAAGAAGAATGGAACTTGGAAAAAGTTAAAAGAAGCAGAAAAAAGAACCAAGGCTAAATTGAAGGAGGCACACAAATGAAAAATGTTGCTTGCTTAATCATAATCCTTTTTTGCTTTTCATGGAATGCCGGCTGGTCCCAATCAGACTGCTTCTCAGCTGCCCCGTTTTGTACTTCTACAGGTGTTACTTTTCCCGCAGAGACAGGAAACGGCAATGCACCGGCGGGCCCAAACTACGATTGCTTATTCACCACCCCAAATCCAGCGTGGTACTATCTGAACATCTCACAATCTGGAAACATCAATATCACCTTGACCAATTCAAATTTGGTCGATGTAGACTTTATCCTCTGGGGCCCCTTCAATACACAGGCCGAAATGTGTACGTCTATTTTCAATCAAACTGCTGGAATTGAGGACTGTTCATATTTAATAGATGCTACCGAATACGTAGATATCACAGGTGCCGTTGTTGGTCAATGGTACATGTTTCTCATTACCAATTATTCTGACCAACCAACAAATATCATTGCAACCCAAACGGGTGGTACTGGCGCGACTAACTGTGCCATTTTATGCACGTTCAATGGTATCAATGCTACTCCAGGTCCTTGCGATCCTGCAACCGGATCCTACAACGTAAACGGTACAATTACAGTTACCAATCCCCCTTCAACCGGTACGTTAACCATTTCAAATTCTTGCGGTGGTACCCCAATTACCATGAATCCACCCTTTGCAAATTCAATTCCCTACTCATTCACGGGCTTAACTGCTGCCGGTGGCCCTTGCTCAATTACGGCAACGTTTACAGCTGACCCAACGTGCACAGGCACTGCTAACTACACAGCACCAGGTCCATGCAATACAACACCTTGCAACTTAGATTTTTTTGAAGCGAACATTAGCGCCTGCGATGGAACAACGGGAGGTTATGACATTACTGGTACCATTCAATTTTCAAACGCTCCTACTTCCGGTCAACTCATTGTAGAAACCTGCGGCGGTCAGCAAGTTACTTTCAATGCGCCTTTCGTTTCTCCTCTGAATTATACCATTCCAGGAATTGTAGCAGATGGATTACCTTGTACAATTAACTGCTATTTTACTGCAGATCCAGCATGTGGTAATTCAATCGACTTTACAGCACCCGCTCCATGCGGTTGCAGCGTCTCTACAGGCACATATACGGTGAATCAAAACGGTGATTCAAATACAAACAATTATTTGTGTTGGAATGATGATCTAGCCATTACATCCAATGGTGATTTTATTTATCCACCCAATGTGAATGATTTAAATACTCCATATAACCCCGGTCTATGGTGGTTGATCTTTTCATGTCCACCAACCATTCCTGCCGGTGCTGATATTGAAAATGATCCATGTTTGGTAGGTACCGTTTCTAGCGCCGATTTACTTGATTTAAATAATGGCGCTATTTTATCTTCATTTCCAGCTGGAACATTCACCAACAACACCGTGTATTTTGTTCCTATTACCATGTATGATGTTACTGGCGGTTGGTATTCAGTGACGAATTTTGAAGGTAACTGTTATGATCTAGGTCAAACTTATGTATACACCTACCTACCAGCATTAACAAATGGAATTGAAACGCAAGATTGTCAAGCACAAACGCTCTCTGTTTCTTTTCAAGGCGGGGCAGCTGAACTTTTGGGTAGCAACTTAACAGCAACCAATCTTACACCTGCAAATGCATTTTTTGTAACTGATGTAATCGCCAACGGTGGAAGCATGGTGGTTGGTGGTCTATTGGATGGCGACGTAGTTTCATTTACTGTATCAGATCAATACGGTTGTCCAATTGTATACACCTCAGCACCTTTTGTTGGTCCTGCCATTCCAACCATTACACCACAAAATTCACTTTGCATCAATGATCCAGCTGTACAATTAATTGCTACTCCCGTTGGTGGAACATGGAGCGGTAACGGTGTTACTTCGAATGGAATTTTTGATCCTGCCCTTGCAGGAATTGGACCTGAAACCATTTCCTATCTTCCAGCAGGATGTGCTCTTTCTGATAATATCACAATTCAAGTTACGGGTCCAACAGATGCAACCATTACCGATCCAGGAGAATTTTGTGTCAACGGAACTCCTTTTCAATTGGTAGCTGCATCTCCAGGTGGAACCTGGTCTGGAAATGGTGTTTCACCATCAGGATTATTTGATCCTGCAGTGGCCGGAGTTACAACTACAACCATAACCTACACCATTCCGGGAAACTGTGGTGATACCGATACGCAAGATATTGTTGTAAATGCATTGCCAAATGTCTCTTTCACTTCCGATGTTACCTCTGGATGTACGCCTTTGGTGGTAAATTTCACCAATACAAGTATCCCCGTTGGAAACGGATGCACCTGGTGGGTAAATGGTGTTCCAAGCGGAAATAACTGCGGTTCACTCATTACGTCTTTTGACTCTCCCGGTTGTTATGACATCATGCTCACTACCCAAGATGCAAACGGATGCGTTAATTCCGCAACTATAACTGACATGGTATGTGCGCTTGCTCCACCCGAAGCTTCTTTCACTTTCGAACCCCTTCAACCTACGGTTAACAATTCAACGGTGCAATTCATAGACTTGTCACTTGGTGCATCAGATTACTTATGGACGTTCATGAATATTTACAACTTCACTGCTGCGTCTCCAGTATTCACTTTCCCAAACGAAGAAGCCGGAGAGTACCTTGTTTGCTTACTTGTGACCAATGCAGCCGGATGCACAGATACCGAATGCGCTACAGTTACGGTGCAAGATGAACTGGTGGTATACATTCCCAACACATTCACACCAACAGGTGATAATATCAATGAATACTTTAAACCCAGCATCAAAGGTGAGTCACTTATTTTAACCTATGAATTCGATATTTTCAATCGTTGGGGAGACGCTATTTTCAGCACAAAAGATCCAAGTGAGGGTTGGAATGGAAACGTAAAAGGAGGTGGATACTATGCACAAGACGGTGTTTACGCTTGGAAACTCAGACTAAAAACAAACAATGGACAAGAACCCCTTGAGTGGGAGGGACATGTAACTATTCTAAGATAAAAATGAATTTCTTTGCGAAATGGAATAGCCTTTGGCCTTTCACTGTTAATGTATCGGGGAAAAAAGCAAAGCTGATTAACTCCATTGGGAAAATTGTTGCGCCCAAGGCTGATCGTGTTAACCCATTCGGTATATTGATTTCAACAAAAAACCATGCTTGTGCTAGTATTATTCGATACGCTCCTTACAATTTCTTTTATGATTTTCACAAGTCCAATTTAGGAATATTCATGACACTTGAATGTCAAGAAAATGACGTTTTTGTTGACGTAGGAGCTAACTTAGGAGGATACTCTTTTATGGCCAAGCGTCTTGGATTCAATGTTTATGCCTTTGAACCCTTCCCCGAAATTGCAGCGTTTTTAATGGAAAACAATTCGGCCTATGGTCACGTTTTCCCCATAGCTCTCTCAAATGAATCAAGTGTATTAACGTTTCATATATCAGATGATAATATAGGTGGAAGCAGTCTTGTAGCCAGCAACCTCAATGATAATGAAAGTGGATACACGCGCAGAACCCAGGTTCAAGTAAATAGAGGCGATGTGGTGCTTCGCGAAGTAGAGCACATTCGCTTATTGAAAATAGATGTAGAAGGAAACGAGGAGAATACCATAAAAGGCTTTCAAGGTTTGTTGGAACAAAATAAAATTCAATCCATTTGGTGCGAAGTTCGAGGTCCGAAATCAGACCGAAACCCCAATAGCTATCTAGCAGTTACCTCTTACCTTGAGCAATTCGGATTCACACCGATGGTTTATTCCCATAGTGGTCGAATGTCTCTACAACAACTCGTTGAGAAGGGGGAACTTCCTCAATATTTTGATCTTCTGTACGAACAAATAAATAATAGGGAATAAGCATTGCAAATGCAAAGTCCCAGAGGTGCATAACAATTGCAATCCATAAATGCATCATGACACCAATCCAAAGAGCAGCCTTTCGCGTTCGTTTCCACTGACTCCAAAGAGGAAAAAACAATTGGAAGATCATAATGAAATAAGCCAAGAATATGATTATTCCAAATGGCATGTAATAAGCCATGGACTTTAAGAAAGTAGGGCTAAATCTGTCATTCAAGAATGTATAGTAAAGTGCATCACCACTTAACCACTGTACAGATGTTACTTTGAATAATGCTGAAAACACATACACAAAATAAAGTTGTAGTACGCAAGTGAACAGAACCACACGGTTTATGAAGTAGTCCAATTCTTTTTTCGGTTTCAATTGAAATGGAATCGAATAAAAGGCCAGAAGTAACATAAACAAATAACCACTGTTCATAGCTGGAATTGCACTGAAATATAGCAATATGCCTGTGATCCAAACTACAAAGCGAAGTAGGGGCTGTATCCAAATTTGAAAAACGACCAAGAAAATACTGGTTAAATGAATTGTGGCTATGGGCCAAAACCATTGCAGTTGATACATTAAGATATATACAAAATTGTTAACCGGTGTATCGGGCGCGCTGTAGCGAATAAGTGCACTGTCGCTTCCCCAAATCGCGGA
>CAYSEX010000034.1:0-5767 GCA_964430305.1 uncultured Chryseobacterium sp. | reverse complement strand
GAATAACCACAATCTGCTTTTTCACTTATTCGAAAGGGGGTACTCCAAGCTAAATTTTCCTTCGTTCTAACCCATAAAAAACAATCGTAATTTGGCATTTCTGGAGCAAACAATTTCCAGTTCTGATGGAAAAAAGGAATGGCGTATGAATTTGAGACTGTTCTTACTTTTTCAGGAACAGGCAAACTCTGAAATGAATAAATTCCGGTTAAGGTAAAATGAGTCAACAAAATGATGCCCGCGGCACCTACAAGTAGGAATTTTGTTGATGATTTCATACATGTGCAAGGTAGAAACTTCCTGAATTAGAATTACATTTGACTAGTAAATTTTTATCATGACTAAATCTATTCCTTTTTCCGCTCGCTCTTGGGTTCAGGGTTCCGAGCTGACAGAGTTCCCTATTCAGAACTTACCTTTTGGAATTTTCTCTGAAGGTTATTTAGGTCATTGTAGGGTAGGAGTAGCCATTGGAGAATGGATCATAGATTTATCGCGCTTGCATGCACTCAATTACCTAAGCATGCTGCCATTTGAAAATGACGATTTCAGATCAAAATCATTGAATAAAATGATGATGCGTGGTAAGAAGGCTTGCAGTGCACTTCGTCTTCGAATTGCTGATTTGCTTGATAGTTCACAAGATGCTATTGTGAAAGATGAATTTAGATCGTGCTTGGTTAAAATGTCTGAGGCCAAAATGCATTTGCCCGTTGAAATTGGCGACTATACCGATTTTTACAGCAGTGAAGACCATGCCCGAAATGTTGGAATGATGTTCCGTGATCCCGCTAAAGCACTGCTTCCGAATTGGAAACACTTGCCTGTTGGTTATCATGGTCGTGCTTCAAGCATCGTTATCAGCGGTACACCCATTGTTCGTCCTTGCGGTCAGGTTAACGCCTCAGATGAAACCTTACCTTCTTTTGGTCCAACGAAACAACTTGATTTCGAATTGGAAATGGCATTTATCACGTTTAACGGTAAGCCTATGGGAGAGCGTATTTCAACCGCTGAAGCAGATGATTATATTTTCGGAATGGTTCTTTTTAATGATTGGAGTGCAAGAGATATTCAACGTTGGGAATACGTACCACTTGGTCCGTTTTTAGCGAAGAATTTTGCATCGACCGTTTCGCCATGGGTAGTTACTCTTGATGCGCTTGAACCCTTCAGAACCATTGGTCCGCTTCAAGATCCAGAGGTGTTACCTTATTTGCAATATACCGGAATAAAAAATATTGATATCAATCTGCAAGTGGCTATTCAACCTGAAAACGGAAATGAAGTTGTTGTTTCCAACAGCAATTACAAACACATGTATTGGAACATGAATCAACAACTCGCGCACCATACCGTTGGCGGATGCAACATGCGCTGTGGTGATATGTTAGCTTCTGGAACCATCTCTGGTCCAACTGAAGGTTCTTATGGAAGTATGTTAGAAATTGCATGGAAAGGAACAAAACCGGTCGATATGGGAAATGGAACAACCAGAAACTTCATTCATGACGGAGATGTAGTGGTTCTTCGTGGTTATGCTGAACAAGAAGGAATAAAAGTTGGTTTTGGTGAGTGTAGCGGGAAGGTCTTGCCCGCGAAAGACTAGTATGACAAATGAACAAATTGAAATTCTCGGTGCTCGCGAGAATAATCTAAAAAATATTGATTTAACCATTCCTCGCGATCAACTGGTTGTGATAACGGGTCTGTCTGGAAGCGGAAAATCTTCTCTTGCTTTCGATACCCTTTACGCAGAAGGCCAGCGCAGGTACATGGAAACCTTCAATGCCTATGCCAGGCAGTTCTTAGGTGAGATGGAGCGCCCCGATGTAGACAAGGTAAATGGTCTTTCTCCGGTTATTTCCATTGAGCAAAAAACGGTCAGCAGAAATCCCAGATCTACGGTAGGAACCATCACCGAGGTGTATGACTTTATGCGCCTTCTTTTTGCTCGTGCCTCTACCGCATACAGCCCCGCAACAGGCAAGGCCATGGTTAAATTTTCAGAAGAACAACTGGTAGAGAAAATAACCAAGGATTTTTCAGGAAAGAAAATTGCCATTTTAGCTCCTTTAGTGAAAGCTCGAAAAGGACATTACAGAGAACTTTTTGAGCAACTCATGAAACAAGGATATGTTCGCGTTCGTGTGAATGGCGAGCTGAAGGAAATGATCAAAGACATGAAGTTGGATCGATACAAAATTCACGATATTGAATTGGTTGTTGATCGAATGAAAGTAGATACAGAAACCACACCCCGTCTCAAGTCAACATTGAAAACAGCCCTGAAAATGGGCAAGGGCGATGTGCAAGTACTCAACTTAGATTCCGAAGAACATTGGCATTTTTCAAAAAATTTAATCTGTCCCACTTCCGGCATTTCACTTCCCGAACCCGAACCCAACCTCTTTTCGTTTAACTCGCCCTACGGAGCTTGTTCGTATTGCAGTGGCCTAGGTGAAGTAGTGGAAATTGATATGAGTAAACTTATTCCAGACCTTTCTAAAAGCGTGAAGCAAGGTGGAATTGTTCCTTTAGGTGAGAATAAAAACGGATGGATTCATCAGCAAGTAGATGCCATTCTAAAGCAATATGGCGCCACCTCGAAAACGCCTTTGAAGGAGGTAGACGATACAGCCATTCAGCTCATTTTATACGGTACCGATGATAAAATAGAAGTTGAACTTTCAGGGGGAATGAAAATGAACACCCGTTATGAAGGTCTTATTGCATACATTGAAAGACACGCCGAAGAAGATGGCAGCGCTTCAGTGCGAAAATGGGCAGAAAGTTTCATGAATAAAAAAGCTTGTCCTACTTGCAATGGAAGCCGGTTGAAGGAGGCTTCACAAAATTTTAAAATTAACAAAGCAACCATAGACCAACTCGCCCAAATGAGTATTGAAAAATTGAGTCTCTGGTTTGAACAAGTAGACGGAAGTTTTGATACCAAGCAATTGCGCATTGCAAAAGAACCACTAAAGGAAATTCGAGATCGACTTTCGTTCCTAAATAACGTGGGGTTAGGTTATTTGAATTTAAATCGAAGTGCGAAAACGTTAAGCGGTGGAGAAGCACAACGTATTCGATTGGCCACACAAATAGGCTCTCAATTGGTGGGTGTTTTGTATATACTCGACGAACCAAGTATTGGTCTTCATCAGCGCGACAATGAAAAGCTCATTCGTTCATTGAAAACATTGCGCGATGGCGGAAATAGTGTCATTGTTGTAGAGCATGATAAAGACATGATGCTCGAAAGCGATTACATTGTTGACATTGGACCAGGTGCAGGCGTGAATGGTGGAAAGGTCATTGCCCAGGGAAAACCCACTTCGTTTTTAAAACAAGGCAGCATTACCGCAGATTACCTCAGCGGTAAGAGGGGAATAGTACTTCCCAATACAAGAAGAAAAGGATCTGGTAAATTTTTACAACTCGAAGGGGCTGTCGGACACAACCTTAAAGGTGAAAGCATTCAAATACCTTTGGGTACACTTACCGTTGTAACGGGGGTCAGTGGAAGTGGAAAATCTTCATTGATTAGCCACACTTTGTATCCAATTTTAAGTGCACATTTTTACAACAGCCAACGCAAACCGTTGCCGTATAAAAAAGTGAGAGGACTTGAACATTTAGATAAAGTGATTGAAATAGACCAAAGTCCTATTGGCAGAACACCACGCAGCAATCCCAGCACATACACCGGTATTTTTACAGACATTCGCAGCTTATTTGCAAGTGTACCCGAAGCTCGAATTCGGGGGTATCAACCGGGTAGATTTTCATTCAATGTTTCCGGTGGAAGATGTGAAACGTGCAAAGGAGGCGGACTGAAATTGGTGGAAATGAATTTTCTACCCGATGTTTATGTGGAGTGTGAAAGTTGCAACGGTAAAAGGTATAACCGCGAAACCTTAGAAATTTATTACAATGGAAAGAACATCAGCGATGTGTTAAACATGACCATTGAACAAGCTGTACACTTCTTCGAAAATTATAAAAACATTCACAATACGTTGAAAACGTTGAATGATGTTGGGCTCGGATATCTTACGTTGGGTCAGCACAGCACCACCCTCAGTGGCGGTGAAGCCCAGCGCGTGAAATTATCTACGGAGCTCAGCAAACGCGATACAGGCAAAACCATTTATATTTTAGATGAACCCACTACAGGGCTTCATTTCCAAGATGTTGAATTGTTACTCAATGTTCTGAATCGATTGGTAGAAAAGGGAAATACCGTGTTGGTTATTGAGCATAATATGGATGTGATAAAAAGTGCCGATTTTATTTTAGACATGGGACCTGAAGGTGGTGAGGGGGGCGGAAACGTTGTAGCAACAGGTACACCAGAGCAAGTGATAAAAGTAAAGAAGTCCATCACAGGCCAGTTCTTGAAAAAAGAGATTTAAAATTCTCATCACTTCTTCTAGAATTTAGTGAATATCTCTATTTAAATTAAAGCAAAATTGTTTTATATTAGCAACAATATTGCTTCACATGAAAACTTCCAGGTCCAAAAATTCCATTCTTAAAGAAAGCGCCATGGTTTATGGCAACAGCTTGGGAAGAATAGAAATCATTCGAAAAGGTTTACCTTATTCCACCATTGACGAGCTTAGCGAGCGCATGCAAAGACCCATTAAATTTGTATTGGGTGTCTTAGGTATAGCGCAGACAACATATAATCTAAATAAAAGACAAGAAGCTGTTTTAAGCAGCAAAGAGTCTGAACTGGTTGTGGCCATCTCTGAATTATTATTGTTTGGCCAAGAGGTCTTCAACAACGAAGAAGATAAATTCAATCGTTGGTTGGAAATGCCGAATCAATCGCTTCACGGAATTGTTCCGCAATCGCTCTTTGATACACTCTCAGGAGTTGCAGAAGTGCGGAAATGTTTGAATCGAATTGAATACGGAAACTTCGCGTAATGTTCGTTTATAGAATAGATCGGAAGAAGTATTTGAAAGACACCCTGCAAGGTATTGGTGCTTCTATGTCTTCGAGTTTTCGATGGAACAGCGAGCATACGCGTATGGTGTACACTTCACAAAGCAGGGCCCTTGCTTTGCTTGAGATTACGGCGCATTTAAATGGAATAATTGAAATTCCAACTGATCGGTATTTGGTTGAAATTGAAATCCCAGATGCACTGAAGATTCAGACTTTGTCCATAGCTGAACTTCCAAAGAATTGGAAAATGCATCCACCTATGAACTCCACTCAGAAAATAGGAGATTCATTTGTTCAAATGTTGAAAGCTCCTGTCTTGAAAGTACCGAGCAGCATTGTTCCTCAAGAATTCAATTTGCTCATCAATCCGAATCATCCGGATGCGAAAAAAATTAAAATAATTTCAAAAGAGCGTCTTACTTTCGACCCACGCATTGTTGGTTAATACAATGAAATAATTACTTTCACTTCATGAGAATAGTACAGGCGGGTCTTTCAGAATTGTCATTGCTTCAAGAAATTTCCAGAGACACATTTGAACAGACATTTTCAGAATACAACACCAAAGAGGATATGCAAGAATATCTTGAGAAGAATCTTTCTTGTAATCAACTGAAAATAGAATTGGAGTCGCCAACAGCTGAATTTTATTTTATATACATTGATGATAAATTATCGGGGTATTTAAAATTGAATGTATCTGATTCTCTCGAAATTGAGCGCATTTACATCTTGAATGAATTTCAAGGAAGGGGAGCAGGGAAGGCGTTCATGAACTTCGCATTTGCTCGTGCAAGAATGCTTGGC
>CAYSEX010000033.1:0-24583 GCA_964430305.1 uncultured Chryseobacterium sp. | reverse complement strand
CAAAGCGTGCAGGTGCAATTAACAAAAGCGTTACAATTAACTCAAATGCAGTAAATGAACCTGTAAAAGTTGTGCGCATTAAAGGAACTGTAGAGGCGGATCCAAACGCTCCAGCTCCAACAGGTACACCAGGCGGTGCTCCTGTGAAAGAGCAAGGTGGCGCTCCAAACAACTAAGAGTATTCGAAACAAAAAAGGGTCCATACGGACCCTTTTTTTTTTGAGCGCATTCTCTACCAATTCGCAATGACTGTTTCGTTTCCAACGGTTACATCTCCGATGTTTACCTTTATTTCAGTTCCTAATGGAAAAAATAAATCAACACGTGATCCGAACTTGATAAAACCGAATTGATCACCTTTATTTAACCTACTTCCTTTATCTACATACCAAACAATACGACGTGCAACGGCTCCAGCAATTTGACGCATAAGAACTTCCTTGTTATTGCTCGCTTTTACAACCACCGTTGTACGTTCATTTTCTGTACTACTTTTCGGATGCCACGCAACCAAAAATAATCCGGGGTGATATTTGAAAAACGTAACTTCACCATCTACAGCTGTCCAATTCGCATGAACATTTAATGGCGACATGAAGATTGACACCTGTATTCTTTTGTCTTTAAAATACTCTGTTTCCTCTACTTCCTCTATTACTACAACCTTTCCATCGCAAGGTGCAACTAATTCACCATCTGCGCTTCTATTCGTTCTGTGGGGCAATCTAAAAAATTGCAAAAACAAAATGAAAACAATAAAGCAAGCGCTTGCCGTTAGTATCCAAATTAAGTTAGAACTGAATAATAAAGCAGATGCTCCCGTCAAGATTGTGGATACGAGTAATGTTACTCCTAAAATTTTATACCCCTCTTTGTGTATGGTCATAATTGTATAATTAAATAAGCTACTATAACTGGCAGTGCCAACAAAAGTCCATCGAATCGATCAAGCACTCCCCCATGGCCAGGTAAAAGTTTACCAGAATCCTTCACCCCTCGAATTCGTTTCATTTGTGACTCAACAAGATCTCCAATGTTCGCGAAAACCGCAATAATGATTGAAATGAAAACCCAATCTGTTCTGTTCAAGCCTGAAGGAATAATATCTGCCACAAAGTAACCAAGAACCAGTGCTGTAAAAATACCACCCGCCAATCCTTCCCAGGTTTTCTTTGGTGAGACCCGTTCATGCAATTTATGCTTTCCAAAAAACCTTCCGAAAAAATAGGCGCCACTGTCATTTATCCAGAGAATTCCAAATAATCCGAAAGGTAACCAAGGGTTAAAACGATTCCCTTCCCAATTTGAGAAAATAAGCAATAAAGCGAATGGCATTACCACATAAAAGAGACCGAAAAGCAACACAGCCATTTCATATATAAAATCTGAATTCACCCGAATCATTTCCAAAGTCAAAAGCAGAACCCAAATGATTGGAATAATCAATAATAACTGAAATGGCCAATGAAACAAGATACTTCCAACAAGCAAAAGGTAAAATAAACCTCCCCATATTAGTGCAATTCTTCTAAGTGATCTTCGCAAATTTGGCAGAACCATACGAATAAACTCCTGCAAACCCTTAACCGCGAAAAATCCAAATAAAACAGAAAAAACATAAGGACCAGCAAAAGCAGAACCAATGACTACTATGCTGAAAACAAAGCCAACTATAGATCGAGTTGCTAAATTACTCATTGGTTGACCCACCATCTATTTTGTCGTTGTCAAGATCAAATTGGAATCCATCATTCTTAGCCCCATCATCAGTAGATTCCTCTGAATTAGAAATGCGTTCCTCTTCAGCGACATTTGCATTAGCCTCTATCTTTAAACCAGCTTCTTTTTCAGCTTGATCTATCTGTGACTGACGATCGATGTACGGACGAACACCAAGTATACGCTCCAAGTCTTCTTTGAAAATAACTTCCTTCTCGAGCAATAGCGCAGCCAATTCATCTAATTGACTTCTGTGAGCCGCTATTAACTCAATTGCACGAGCATAAGACTTTTCAATAATAATACTTACCTCTTCATCTATGATTCTCGCTGTTTCATCACTATATGGTTTAGTGAAACCACTCTCACCTGAACTGTCATAATAACTTCTATTTCCAATTCTTTCATTTAATCCGTAGATAGAGACCATCGCATAACCTTGCTTGGTTACTTTTTCCAAATCAGATAAGGCACCGGTTGAAATTTTACCGAATACAACTTGTTCGGCCGCTCTTCCTCCGAGTGTTGCGCACATCTCATCTAATATTTGATCTGTAGTGGTAATTTGACGTTCTTCAGGCAAGTACCACGCAGCTCCTAACGATCTGCCTCGTGGCACAATGGTCACCTTCACAAGAGGAGATGCAAATTCCAACAACCATGAAACCAAAGCATGTCCCGACTCATGGTAAGCAATTGCCTTTTTCTCATCTGGTGTAGTTATTTTGTTCTTCTTTTCAAGACCGCCTATAATGCGATCCACTGCATTCAAAAAATCTTGCTTTTCTACTAAACTTGCTCCACGACGCGCCGCAATTAAGGCAGCCTCATTACAAATATTCGCAATGTCTGCACCTGAGAAACCTGGAGTCTGACGGGCCAAAAATTCTACATCAACTGCAGGATCTGTTTTAACATTTTTGAGATGTACGTTAAATACTTCAACACGTTCTTTCATATCAGGCATATCAACATAAATCTGCCTATCAAACCTACCCGCACGAAGTAGTGCTTTATCCAAAATATCAGCCCTGTTCGTTGCGGCCAAAATAATGATGCCCGAATTCGTTCCGAACCCATCCATCTCGGTTAAAAGTTGATTCAGCGTATTTTCTCGCTCATCATTGCTACCATAATTCAAATTTTTTGAGCGTGCCCTTCCAATGGCATCAATCTCATCAATAAAAATAATAGCTGGTGATTTCTCCTTCGCTTGTCTAAATAAATCACGAACCCGACTGGCACCAACACCAACAAACATTTCAACAAAATCAGATCCTGATAACGAAAAGAATGGAACCTGCGCCTCACCTGCAACAGCTTTGGCTAATAACGTTTTACCCGTCCCAGGAGGGCCCACCAACAAAGCTCCCTTTGGAATTTTGGCCCCTAGTTCTGTATATTTTTTAGGATTCTTTAAAAAATCAACAATTTCCTGAACCTCCTGTTTTGCCCCCTCTAAACCCGCAACATCTTTAAATGTTATGTTTGTGCCCTTTCCTTTTTCAAACAATTGGGCTCTAGATTTGCCAATATTGAAAATTTGACCTCCGCCTCCACCTCCACCAGACATTCTTCTCATGATGAAAGTCCAAGCTGCAATCATGACACCCAAAGCAATCAACCACCAAATTAAACTTTGTGCTGTTTCATTGGGCGGCTGATAACGCATTTCAAATCCGTTAGAGGAAGACAATGAATACAATTCTTCCACAAAATGATCACTCGGAGGAATATTGAACCAAAACTCACCATTCGACTGAGATCCCATGACGCTTTTTGCTTCTGGGTACTGACCTTTTAAAGCACTTTTACCCTGATCATTTAAAAACACCACTCCCTGAGTACCGTTGTATTCAATTCGCGTGATTAGCTTTCCTTCTGCCCAGGATTTTACTTGAGCGTAGTTAGCCTCAGCACCTTCAGATCCTCCATTGAAAACCATCAATACAATAAGCACTACGGCTATGATCGCATAAATCCAATAGAAATTAAAGCCACTTTTTCCTGAGCCTCCTTGAGGATTTCCCTGATTTTTATTATTCATCTTTTTTCTTTCTCGTTGTTTTCTTTTTCATTTTCCACTCTTTCGCATCAGACCACAATTCTTCTAGATTGTAATGTGCACGGACAGGCTCATAAAAAATATGAACCACTATGGTGAAATAATCCATTAACACCCACTGCGCATTTCTCACGCCTTCTACTTTTCTTGGCCTTTCACCCAAATTCTTTTTGGTAAACTCTTCAGCCTTTCTGGCCAAAGCCTCAACCTGAGTTGTACTAGTACCAGAGCACAAAACGAAATAATTCGCCATGGCGCCATCCAATTCCCTTAAATCCATTACAGCAATATCATTGCCTTTAACTTCCTCCAAACCTTCAATAATCGACATCAACAACTCATCATCCCCTACCTCAACCTTACTGTTCTTTTTCATAATCTTGCTTTATTCTCCAAATGTAGAATGCATTCCATTAAATTCGTTCTTTCTTCATCGGCAATTTTTATATGGATACGTTTCAAAATGCACCACACTTTCATCTGCATGAAGTCGACAGTACTAACAATTATGCATCCAAGCTGTTAAAACTGCCAAATTCACGAAACAAAACTGCCATAACTGCCGATTCACAACTGTTCGGAAAAGGACAACGAGGAAAATCGTGGATTTCTGATCCAGGAAAAAACTTTCAAGGCACTTTTATTATTCAAACTGAACTTGATTCACAATTGATTTTCATGCTTAGCAAATGGGTAGCATGGAACGTTATTCAAGTTCTCAAGCAATATGAAATTGCTGAGTGCCAAATCAAGTGGCCAAATGACATATACATTGGAGAGGCTAAGGTTGGTGGAATTCTGATTGAAAATCAATGGCAAGGGAATAATCTCATGGCAAGCTTAGTTGGTCTGGGTGTAAATATTGCAAGTGCTCCATTAGTGTACAACCAGCTTGTCACCTATTTGAATATGCACAGCCAAATGTCTTTAACTCCGACCATTTTCTTTGAAGACTTAAAAAAATCTTTTGATAAAACTTGGCATTTATTGACCCCAAATTACCACGAGCAACTAAAAATGCTATATCACGCTGAACTCTGGGGGAAAAATGGAAAACAACTGACATGGATCTTGCCAAATTCCACCCAATCTTTTCAAGGAACAATTTACCAGGTGCACTCAGATGGCGCCATAGAAATTGAATTTGAAAATAAAGAGAGAAAGAAATATTACCACGGAGAGATTTTTAAGAAATAAATACTATGCATGCATAGTATTTACTATCTTCGATTTCATGAAAGCGGAGGAATCAATAGATTTTCATCTCAGAAGAACGTGGACCAGTCTTATGAGATATTACAACACCAAAGCCAAAGCTGAATCAGCCACAGCAGCAATGGCAATGGTATTACTTGCAATTCCGCCGAATGGCATTCCAAGCACGCAAATAGGTCCGAAAATGGGAATTGAATCTACAAGTCTTTCTCGAATTCTGAATGTCCTAGAGGAACAAGGTATGATTGAGAGAAATTCAGATATACGTGACAAACGAAAATCAATTGTTTTTCTTACTTCCATTGGCAAGAAACAACGAGACAAGTCAAGAACAGAGGTAATTCAAATGAATCAAATGATTCGTGAGGGAGTGGGTGAAAAAAAATTACAATCTTGTTTGAATATACTTGAGCAAATAAATACAATCTTAGAACAACAAATTCCATGAAAAATTCAAGATATATCAGTCATATAAGTGTGCTTGGTGCTGGAATAATGGGTAGCCGGATCGCCTGCCACTTCGCTCAATGTGGCATACCCGTTCTTTTATTGGATAGAAAAGATAACGAGGGAAATGCTAATTCCATCGTAGACAAAGCCTTAGAAAATACGCTCAAGTCAAATCCTTCGCCTATATACGACAAAGCATTTGCGAACCGAATAACAACTGGAAATTTTGAAGATAATTTCGAACAAATTAAAAATTCCGATTGGATTATAGAAGTGATTGTTGAACAGCTTCATCCAAAGCAATTGTTATTCGAAAAAGTGGAGGCTTTCAGGAAAAAAGGAAGCATAATAAGCTCCAATACTTCAGGAATTCCCATGGAACTTCTTATTCAAAATCGAAGTGATGACTTCAAACTTCATTTTCTTGGAACGCATTTTTTTAATCCGCCTCGATATTTAAGATTGTTGGAAATTATTCCAACCACATACACAGACCCTTCTGTTCTTGAATTCGTATCCAGTTTTGGAGCAAAGCAATTAGGAAAAGAAACTGTGATTTGTAAAGACAGCCCCGCGTTTATTGCCAATCGCATTGGCGTTTTCAGTATTCAGACTTTATTCCACAGCATGGATAAATTTGGATTAAGTGTAGAGGAAGTTGATAAGCTTACTGGCACCCTAATTGGCAGGCCAAAATCAGCAACTTTCAGAACTTGCGACGTTGTGGGATTGGACACGTTGGCACACGTTGCAACGGGAGTGTTCGATTCATGCAAACACGATGAACAACTTGAAATCTTTCGACTTCCTACTTTCATTCGTCATATGATCGAAAATCAATGGCTTGGAGACAAAACCAAGCAAGGATTTTACAAAAAAGTAACGACTGAAAAAGGCGAAAAAGAAATACTCGTTCTGGACCTGAAAACATTGGAGTACAGAAGTCAGAATAAAATTAAATTACCTTCATATCAAGCCTCGAAATCCATTGAAAATATAAATGAGCGTATTCAGTTTTTGTACAATGCTCAGGATACTGCTGGAGAATTTTTTAGATTCAATTTTAACCAGCTCATTGCCTATTCGAGCATGCGCATTGGAGAAATTTCTGAAGACCCGCACTCTGTTGACCGAGCATTGAAAGCAGGATTCGGCTGGGAGCTTGGACCCTTTGAAATAGCTGATATTATTGGGGTACAGGTTATTTTAGACCATTTAAATAAGTCAAAGATACCCTATGCTAATTGGTTAAATGAGCTGACCACTAAAGGCAATTCAATATACAGGGAAGAGTGTCAGTATATACCCAAAAAGCAAGCCTATCAAACCATTGATTCAAACCCAGAAACTCGACAATTAGAATCCTATCAAGAGGTTCTCTGGAAAAACAGTGCTTGTACCATTCGTAACATTGAAGATGGAATTATTGCACTTTCATGGAATACCAAAATGAATACCATTGGGGGTGAAGTGCTTGCGGGAATTAACAAAGCCATTGATTTAGCTGAAGCAGATTATAAAGGACTAGTTATATACAATAACACCGAGCATTTCAGCGCCGGAGCAAATGTTGGAATGATTTTCATGTTTGCAGTGGAACAGGAATATGAGGAATTAGATATGGCCATACGGTATTTTCAAAGTACTGTTATGCGAATTCGACATTGCAATATTCCTGTTGTTGTTGCGCCGCATCAGCTTACACTTGGGGGAGCATGCGAACTCACTATGCACGCTGATGCAGCCGTAGTTCACGCCGAGACATACATGGGTTTGGTTGAAATGGGTGTAGGGGTTATTCCCGGAGGAGCCGGTACAAAAGAATTTGCATTACGCGCAAGTGACGAAATACGCGAGGGTGACCTTCGAACAAATGTGATGCGAAATCGATTTTTAACTATTGGACAAGCCAAAGTGGCCACCAGCGCTTATGAAGCCTTTCATTTTGGATACCTTGACCCGAAAAAAGATGAAGTCATAGTGAGTAGAGCGCATCAGCTTCACAGGGCTAAGGAAGTCTGTATTGGCATTGCAGACAAAGGTTACCTTCCACCTAAAAAACGAAAAGATATATTGGTTTTAGGTAATGAAGGACTTGGACTGGTCTATGCTGGAGCGAATGCCATGCGCAGCGGCGATTACATTTCGGAACATGACCAATATATTTCTGAAAAACTTGGATATGTGCTTTGCGGAGGAGATTTATCAACTCCAACAAAGGTGAGTGAAGATTATCTATTGGAACTTGAGCGCAAAACATTCTTAGAGCTTTGCATGCAACGCAAGTCGTTGGAAAGAATGCAAAGTTTGCTGAAAACAGGAAAAATTTTAAGGAATTAATTCAGATGAAAGCATATATAGTTGGTGGTTACAGATCAGCAGTTGGCAAAGCGCCAAAAGGCATGTTCAAACATTTACGCCCTGACGACCTTGCAGCTCAAGTCATTCAGAGGCTTATGCAAGATTTTCCGCAAATAGACAAAGAGACTATTGACGATGTCATTGTAGGAAATGCAACTCCAGAGGCCGAGCAAGGGTTAAACATAGGACGAATGATTTCCCTTATGGGACTTCACACAGACAAGGTTCCAGGAATGACGGTCAATAGATATTGCTCAAGTGGATTGGAAACCATTGCAATTGCAACAGCAAAAATAAACGCAGGTATGGCTGATTGTATCATTGCTGGCGGGGTTGAATGCATGTCTTCCATTCCTTTTGGTGGATGGAGAATTGTTCCGAACGCGAAGGTTGCAAAGCAACATCCCGATTGGTATTGGGGAATGGGACTTACTGCAGAAGCTGTAGCGAAAGAATTCAATGTAAGTCGTGAAGACCAAGATTTTTTCTCTTTCCAATCACATCAAAAAGCCGTTGCTGCATTAACAAACGGAACATTATTGGAACGCGTTGCTTCTGTAGAAGTTGAGAAAATATTTCTAGACGAAAAAGAAAAACGCCAGGTTCAAAAAATAGTTTGTGACCGAGATGAAGGTCCAAGAGGCAATACCAGTATTGAAGCTTTGAGCCAATTAAAACCCGTTTTTGCAAACAACGGCGTAGTTACAGCAGGTAATTCATCGCAAACCAGCGACGGAGCCGCTTTTGTGCTCGTTTGCTCTGAAGAATACATGAAAAAAAATAACCTAACTCCCATTGCTCAACTTAGAAGTTACTCGGTTGCAGCGCTTGCGCCTCGAATCATGGGAGTAGGTCCCATTTATGCTGTTCCCAAAGCATTGAAAGAAGCAGGGCTTAACCAAGCAGATATTGATTATTACGAATTGAATGAAGCTTTCGCTTCTCAGAGTCTTGCTGTCATTCGTGAATTGGTATTAGACGAATCAAAAGTAAATATCTACGGAGGAGCCATTGCACTTGGACATCCGTTGGGATGCACTGGAACTAAACTTTCAATTCAATTAATAAACGCACTTCAACAAAACAACAAAAAATACGGAGTAGTAACCATGTGTGTAGGCACAGGTCAAGGTGCTGCTGGCGTATTTGAAAAATTATAACTCATTATGAAAGCAATAACAGGCGGAGAATTTTTAATTCGTAAGACAACAAGTTCTGAAGTTTTTATTCCTGAGGAATGGAGTGAGGAACAAATCATGATGAAAAAAACATGTGATGACTTCGTGTCTAGTCAAATCATTCCGAACATTGACCGCATTGATGCTTTAGAAGAAGGATTAATGCCGAGTATCTTGAAAAAGGCGGGAGAACTTGGCCTGCTCGGAGTTTCTGTTCCAGAGGAATTAAATGGACTAGGCATGGACTTCAAAACTTCCATGTTGGTAACTGAATCACTTGGCGCCGGCTACTCTTTTTCTGTGGCATACGGTGCACACACCGGAATCGGAACCCTACCCGTTCTCTATTACGGAAATGAAGAGCAACGCAAAAAATTTGCTTCGAAACTTTCTACGGGTGAATGGCTTGCTTGTTACTGTTTGACTGAACCAGAATCGGGCAGTGATGCGAACAGTGGGAAAACAAAAGCGGTGCTTTCTGATGATGGTAAGAATTATGTCATCTCTGGTCAAAAAATGTGGATAACCAATGCGGGTTTTGCTGATTTCTTCACGGTTTTCGCTAAGATTGAAAACGATGAAAATTTAACGGCTTTCGTGCTTACCAAAGACATGGCAGGTATTGAGTTAAATGCTGAAGAGAAAAAAATGGGTATCAAAGGTTCGTCAACGAGACAGGTGTTTTTTAACCAAGTTGCTGTGCCTGTTGAGAACATGTTAAGTGAAAGAGGTAACGGCTTCAAAATAGCAGTCAACATTTTGAACATAGGAAGAATTAAACTTGCGGGTGGGGTTCTTGGAGGTGCAAAAGGATGCATCACCGAAGCTGTGAAATACGCTCTGGCAAGAAATCAGTTTGGTAGATCCATCTCTAAATATGGAGCCATAAAATCGAAGCTTGGTGAAATGGCTATTCGTTCATATGCATTAGAAAGCGCACTCTATCGGGCAACGCAAAATATTGACGACGCCATTGAAGATTTGAAAAAAAACGGAGTAGAAAAAAATGTAGCGGTTCTCAAAGGTATAGCTTCCTTCGCTCCTGAATGTGCCATGTTAAAAGTATATGGAAGTGAAACTCTAGACTTCGTTGTTGATGAATCTGTCCAAATTTTCGGAGGTATGGGATATAGCGCAGAATCTATGGTAGAGCGCGCGTATCGCGATTCACGCATTAATCGCATCTTTGAAGGAACGAATGAAATCAATCGCATGCTTACAGTTGATATGATTTTGAAAAAAGCAATGAAAGGTGAATTGGATTTAATGGGACCAGCCATGCATGTTGCTAATGAACTGATGTCTATTCCCGACTTTGCTGAACCAAGCGAAAACGTGTTTGAACGTTATTTGAGCTACGTAGAGGGATTTAAAAAAAGCGTATTGATGATTGCGGGAAGTGCAGCTCAAAAATTAATGATGCAATTGGCTAAAGAACAGGAAATACTCATGAATATCGCCGATATGTGCATCTACACTTACATTGCTGAAAGTACTGTATTGCGCACTCAAAAGAGATTCGAAGCTCAACCAGAGAATTCAGAAGTTCAATTGGAAATGATGAAAACCTTGATATTGGATTTTGGAGATCGCATAAACAAATGTGGAAAAGATGCGCTTTATGCATTTACTGAAGGAGATGAGCAACGCATGATGCTCATGGGACTGCGCAGATTTACAAAAACGGAATCACACAACGTTAAAGAATCTCGGAGAAAAGTTGCAGACGCATTAATTCAAAGCGAAGAGTATTGCTTTTAAAGAAGTGGGAATTAATTTCCCACTTCACAATGAAATTTAATGCGCATAAGTCGAAGTTCGTCTTCCTCATAATCACCATCGAAATACACTTCTGCCTCACGAAGATCATCTGTTTCAGACTGCATGAAGTATTCCATTATTTCATCTTGCGCGTCTTCGTCAATTTCATCATCAATGAAATAATTGATTTGAAGTTTGGTACCCGCATGAACTATGGTTTCAATTTCGTCTAACAAATCCCGATACGATTTCCCTAAACCCTTTGCAATATCATGAAGGGGAATCTTTTTGTCAATGTTCTGAATAATTTGAATCTTGTGTCCACTTTTTGTATGAGCACTTTTCATTACAAAATCTTCAGGACGCACTATCTCATGTTCCTCAACATACTTGGCAATTAATTCAATGAATGGCTTACCAAATTTCATTGCTTTGCCCTTCCCTACCCCTCCAACATGTGATAACTCATCGAAAGTAATGGGGTAATTGGAGGCCATTTCCTCAAGAGAAGGCTCTGAAAAAATTACATAAGGGGGCAATGATTTTTCCTTTGAAACTTTCAACCTGAGTTCCAATAACATTTTGAATAACAATTCGTCGGCCGCACCAGATCCAGAGCCTTTCATTCCTGAAGACGCATCAAAATCATCATCAACCTCTCCAATCTCCTCTTCACGTACCAATTTCAAATCATATGGCGATTTCAAAAAAGACTTTCCTTCTTCGGTGATTTTCAAAGTACCATAAGTTTCTATTTCTTTGCGAATGAGATTTAGAACGAGCATTTGCCTTATCACAGCGTTCCAAAACTTTTCGGTTTCATGTTTCCCTGCACCGAACAGTGCGTTTTTGTCTGCCTTGTAGGTGACAACTTCATTGTTTTTCTGGCCTTCTAGCACATTGCAAATGAACTTAGCCTTGTGTGTTTCTTTGAACTCCTTAATGGTTTTTAAAATCAGTTCAACAGACTCTTTTCCATTGAAAGTATCCTTCGGCTTTCTTGAATTATCATCCATATTCGCACCTTCACCTGTGACCTCGTCCCATTCTTCGCCAAAATAATGAAGCAAATATTTTCTTCGACTCATTGCGGTCTCTGCATATGCCATTACTTCATGTAACAACTGCATTCCTATTTCTTGCTCCGCGACGGGCTTTCCATGAAGAAACTTCTCTAATTTCTCTACATCCTTAGGCGAGTAAAAAGCAAGACAATGCCCTTCACCACCATCTCTTCCTGCTCTCCCTGTCTCTTGATAATAGCTTTCTAGGCTCTTCGGAATGTCATGATGAATAACAAAACGAACGTCTGGTTTATCTATTCCCATTCCAAATGCTATTGTTGCCACAATCACATCCACATCTTGCATCAAAAATTTATCCTGAACGTCGTTTCGTTGATGACTATCCATTCCAGCATGATAAGGCAATGCCTTAATTCCGTTCGCAATTAAAAGCTCTGCTATCTCCTCTGTTTTCTTTCTTGACAAACAGTATACGATACCACTTTTCCCCGAGTGCCCTTTGATGAATTGTATCATTTGCTTCATCACATTCAACTTGGGCTTTATTTCATAATACAAATTTGCCCTGTTGAATGAAGATTTGAACACCGAAGCATCCAGCATACCCAAGTTTTTCTGAATATCATGCTGAACCTTTGGAGTAGCTGTAGCCGTGAGCGCCATTATGGGCACGTCAGCAATTTGCTGAATTATGGTTTTTAGACGACGATATTCCGGACGGAAATCATGTCCCCACTCTGAGATGCAGTGAGCTTCATCAATGGCCACAAAAGAAATTTTACACGACTTCAAAAATTCAATGTTCTCTTCTTTTGTCAATGACTCAGGTGCTACATAGAGCAACTTCGTTTTACCACTAAGCATTTCCTTCTTGACCTTCGTAACTTCAGTCTTGTTCAGGGAAGAGTTAAGGAAATGCGCAATACCGTCTTCATTCGAGAAACCACGCATTGCATCGACCTGGTTCTTCATTAAAGCTATTAATGGAGAAACAACAATGGCCGTTCCTTCCGACATCAATGCTGGCAATTGGTAACACAATGACTTACCGCCTCCTGTGGGCATAATTACAAAAGTGTCTTTACCCCCAAGAATGCTATCAATGACACTTTCTTGAAGACCTTTAAAATTTGAGAAACCAAAAAACTGCTTCAGCGCATTTTTTGGAGAAATATCAGTAATGACCATATAATTCTATCTGTATCGAAAACACACGAATAACAATTTGGTTTATTCGTTAAGAAATCATTAACGAAATTAACGCTAATTCAAGGAGATTTCCAAATAATCTTACTGGCAACATTTTTCAAAGAAATTATTTGATTTCGTCGCATATTTGCCGAGAATTTCTAGCCGTTGAATTTACTAAATACCATACGCACAACTATAGCCACTGAAGCGAATGCTTTGCAAAAGCTCTCAGAATTTAGTGGCAATGAATATATCCAGGTCACACAAGAAATCTTAGACGGCCGACCTGTTGTTGTAACCGGTATAGGTAAGAGTGGCATTATTGCACAAAAATGGGTGGCAACATTCAATAGCACAGGTCAACCAGCCCAATTTCTTCATGCTGCGGAAGCAATTCACGGTGATCTTGGTCTTGTTCCAGATGAGGCGCTTGTTTTTTGCCTATCTAAAAGTGGCAACTCACCGGAAATACAATTCTTAGTCAATTTACTTAAGTTAAGAGGGGCATTTATTGTTGGCGTAGGAACAAACACAAATAGTCATTTATCGGAAAATGCAAATGTCTTTATTCAAACTCCCATGGATAAAGAAGCCTGCCCGAATAATTTAGCTCCTACAGTAAGCACCACTTTGCAACTTGCCATTGGTGATGCATTTGCCGTAGCCCTCATGACAGCGCGTAATTTTAAAAGTGAAGATTTTGCCAAACATCACCCCGGTGGGGCACTTGGAAAGAATCTATTCACGCGGGTCGGAGACTTGATGCGAAAAAATTCTTTAGCACAAGTAAATTTGACTAGCAACCTTCATGAAGTGCTCATTGAAATTTCAGGAAAACGTGTTGGAGCCACACTTGTTTTCGAAAAAGACCAAACGATCGGGATCATTACTGATGGTGATGTGCGCAGATTCATTGAGAAGAATACATTGCACAACTTGAATGATGTGCGAGCTTCAGATCTCCTCAACCCCAATCCTTCATGCATAAACAAAGAAGCGCTTGCCGTTGAAGCATATCAGATGATGGAGGTAAAAAAAATTAATCAATTGGTAGTGACTGAAAACAACATTCCAGTTGGATTCATTCACATTCACGATATTTTGAGTGCTGGAATAAAATGAGTACTGAAGAGAAAAATATGAGTTTTCTTGACCACTTGGAGGAACTGCGTAAGCGTCTCTTTCGAATAGTCATAGCGATGCTCGTAGGCGTATCTGTCATCATTTTTTTCGATGATTTTGTTATTGATAATATCATCATGGCGCCACGATTTGATTGGTTCCCGACTTACGAATTTTTTTGTTGGTTAGGAAATAGCACAGGATTGGGGGATACCCTTTGTCTAAAGCCTGCGCAGTTTCAGCTTCAAAGCACAACCATGGGTGGAAACTTTTCTGCATACATGCTGGTCATCATCATTGGAGGTATTGTCTTGTCCTTCCCATTTATTTTTCATCAGATTTGGATGTTCATTAAACCCGGTTTGAGACAAAACGAGATAAAGGCTGTTCGAGGAATTGTTTTTTACGTTTCACTTCTTTTTTTCAGTGGCGCATTATTCGGCTATTATGTGCTATCACCTCTTTCGATTCAGTTTTTAGGTAGTTTCACATTTGGAGATGTCGAGGTCAATTCAACCATTATTTCGTACTTAAAACTTTGCACGACCCTAGTTTTGGGAACTGGCTTGGTTTTTCAACTTCCTGTTCTTGTTTATTTTTTGGCCAAAATTGGCCTGGTGAGTTCCGCATTCTTAAAAAAATATAGGAGGCACGCCTTTGTTATTAACCTGATTATCGCAGCTATTATTACCCCCCCAGATGTGACCAGTCAGCTTTTAGTTTCACTTCCCATCTTGATACTGTATGAACTAAGTATTCATATTGCTAAGCGCGTGGAATTGAAAAAATTACAAGAAAAGTGATCATTTTCCCTTTGGCGTTCGACTATATTTTTTAGTATATTCGCCTGCATTATTGAAACTAAATTTTAATCACATGAAAAAACTTTACATGATTGGTGTTTTCAGTGCGATTGCCGCTACTTCTGTTGCACAATTGAACTTACAGAACACTCCTAATCGCAAAACTTTCACACGCAGTGAAGTTTCGCCTATGGTATCTCGTCACGCTGAATTTTCAAGCATGAATTGGGAGAACCGTGTTACTTTATTGACTGAAGATTTTCAGGCTGTACCTGGTAATGTACCAGCAGCTTTACCTTCAGGTTGGTCAACAAACCAGGTTACACAGCAAGATGGTTCAACTGGTAACGCTTTCAAAACACACAACGCTACTTCAGCAAACGCCGGTGGATATTGGCCAGTACCAAACGTAGCAGGCAACAAATTTGCGGGTGCAAATGACGATGCTACGCCTTGCGATTGCACTATGGACGATGTTTATATTCAATCACCAACATTGGACTTTTCTACTGCAACGAACATTGTAGTATCATTTGACATTTTCCACGATCAAAACTTCGGTGGTGGTGATGCAACCTTACAAGTTTCAACTGACGGTGGTGCAACATGGAACATTGTTCCAATTGGTGTTGACGATACAGGTGCTAACATTGATGTATTCCCAATTGACCAGGATTTCTGGCAATCGTTGATTGTTCCTGTTTACGATCTTTCTGGTCAGTCTTCAGTAACCTTCCGTTGGCAGTGGACTGACAATGGATCTTGGGCTTCAGGTTTTGCTGTTGACAACATTGTTGTTGGTGAATTGCCAGCATACGATGTACGTGTAATCAAAACCAAAGTTGGTGACTGGAATCAGGCTACTTTCGGTCTAGGATTCTGGGATTACAATCGCATTCCATTATCACAGGCAAGTGCAGTTAAAGCTACATCTGTTATCTTCAATGGTGGTTCTAATGACCAAGTTGATGCAACAGTTAACTATGAAGTGACATTCAATGGTACTGCGGTTGCAGGATCACCATTCGCTGGTGCTCAAACATCTGCAAGCTTCCTTTCTTTAGACAAAGACACCATTTCTGTTGCAACTACTTTCGTTCCATCAGCAACTGGAACTATTCAAATCAATGCTACAGCAACATCTGCAAGTGGCGATGATGATTTGACAAACAATGCAGGTTCTGCAACAATTGAAATGACTCAGTTCGAATACGGACGTGACTTCAATGCAGCACAAGCATTCTTTGGTCCAACAACAGATTTCGAATTTGGAAACTTATTCGACATATATGCAGATGATGATTTCGGTGCAATTGATGTTGCAATCGGAGCTGGTTCAACAGCTGGAGATCCAATCATTGGCCGCATCTATTTATTTGAAGGATTCGATGCTGCCTCTGGAGACCCAATCTTCACTGACTTAGGCGTTGAAACCATTGAATACACCATTCAAGATGCTGATTTAAACAGCGTAGGTGAAGCTAACTTCGTTCATTTACCATTTGCTAATGCTGTAACCTTGAATGCAGATAACGTATATCTAGCGGTTGTTTCTTGTGTAGCTAACACACGTATTCCTGTATCTGGAAGTAACGAGTGGGTAACTTCTTGGTTCTTCGACGGAACTTGGGGTGCTACTTTGTCTATTCCAATGGTTCGTTTAAACTCAGACGAAACATTGTCAGTAAACAATCTTTCATCTGCAGCTTCTGCATTTGAATTGGGTCAGAACATTCCTAACCCAAGCAACGGAAACACCACCATTACTTACAACCTTCCAAGCAACGAGCGTGTAACATTAACTGTTCGTGATTTAACTGGTCGTGTAGTATCTGTTTCTAACGAAGGAATTCGTTCTGCAGGTAAAAATATGATTACCATCAACACCAATGCTCTTGGTGCAGGTGTATACACATACACTTTAACTGCAGGTAATAACAGCCTAACTAAGAAAATGACTGTAAAATAATAGAGTCAACATTAAAAAAAATCCCGCCTTCGTGCGGGATTTTTTTATGAAAATCAATTACCTTGCAATCATTAAACTAAAACTATACGCATGAAAAAATTATTTACCCTTGCGGGAATGGTTTCAACTGCATTGTTCACGCAAGCGCAAATTAATCCGCTTTCTTTAGACAATGTGACTCCCTTCTCTCCAAAAGCACCAACTGCAGCTGAAATGGCCATTTCAGCTCACAATTCAAATTCGGTAGTATCATCACAGAACACAGATCGAGTTGTTGTGTACAGTCAAGATTTTTCTGCCGGCTTCGGTGATATGACAACGGAAGATAGCGGTACTACACCAATTTGGATGATTGCTAATGCCAACTCTCCAGGTGGAGAATTCTCTACTACCATTCCTGCACTTGCCTCTCCAACTGCGGCAAACGGTTGGGCCATTTTCGATTGTGATCTTTATAATACCCCAATTTCCAATGGAGTTGAAGATGTTTCAGGATCAATGTCTACACCAAGTATCGATTGCAGTGCATTGACATCTGTTATTGTGGAGTGGTCTCAGTATTTCCGTTATTGCTGCTTTTCAGCATCTCCATTAACTCTTGAAGTATCTACAGACGGTGGAAACAACTGGACTGTTTTTCCTGCACAAGGAAACTTTGTTCCAAGTGCTAACACCTTATCTGGTAATTTAACAACTACAGTTGACATTTCATGTGCAGCCGCCGGTCAACCCAATGTACTTGTTCGTTGGGGATACAACACAGCTGTTGCAGCTGGTTACAGCCACTACTTCTGGGGCATTGATGACATCTCCATTTTTGACAACTCTTCTGTTAACGATCTTGAAATATTACAAGTAACCAACGGAGATGTATTCAACATTTGGGAATACCGTGTTACTCCATTCGAACAGCGTGTATTTACTGCTGATGGCGGTATGCTTGTAGGAGTAATTTACAAAAACAACGGAAGTGCAGACCAAACCAACACCGTGATTAACATTGACATTTTAGATGTTACAGGCGCTATCGTTGGCAATGCTGTTTCGGATTTGTTTACAATGGAAGCATTTGGAAACACCCCTGAGTGTCCTTCATTTTTAAATGACACTTTGTATATTCAAACCAACTGGGAACCGAGTGCAATTGGTGATTACACCATTCGCGCAACCATCTCAAGTTTAGATGCTACAGACGAAACCCCAACGAATAATACCTTAGATAAAACCATTGTTTATTCTACCGATGAATACGGACACGAAGACGAAGCCGGCCTTGATTTAGAAATTACACCTCGTGCTAGCGATACTTCTGCTGGGGAATTTGATCCAACGGGGTATGGTGCATTCTACACAGTGCCCAATGCAGGTTCTATGGCTTATGGCGTAACAGCTTGGTTTGGCCCAACAACAGATGATTTGGCTGAATTTGCTGCAATCCTTTTTGAAGGGTCTCCCAATGACGCCGTAGCATTGGCTGCTCAAGACTACACTGTGGATCCAGCTTGGGTAAACACCGGATATCAATATTTCCCATATGACGCTCCAGTTGACCTTATTCCTGGTACAGCATATTTCGGTGCGGTTATGAATGAAAACACTTCACCTTTGCAATTAACAATTGCCGCTGATAGCGATTCAGATAGCGACAATTCTACCGCTGTTTATGAAATTGCTGGTGATGGCACATTTGTTTGGTTTGGAAGCCAAAACTGGTCTCCAGCTGTACGCTTAATTCTTTCTGAGCGCGTATCTGTTGATGAAATCAACTCTGAAAATTTAAGTTTCTTCCAACTATCACCAAACCCTGCTGTTGATGTTACTCGCGTAAATTTTGAATTGAAATCAAACAGCAATGTAGCCTATGAGGTACGTGATGTTAATGGTAAATTAATTTCGTTTTCAAACATGGGTAAATTCAGCGCTGGTAAAAATTCATTCGATTTGAATGTTTCGTCTTTTGAAAATGGAAACTATATGGTTTCTATGGTTATTGACGGAAGTCGCATGTTTACTAAAGTTTTAAATGTGGTGAGATAATTCATTTCATTAATCAAAAAAAAGCCATCTACTCGATGGCTTTTTTTGTTTCTAAATATTTACAAGTATGCAAAAGTTTGGTTGGTATGAGGTGAATTTCGGAGTAAATTTGCCATGCTAAAAAATTGAAACTATGAGCAACGTATTCGATCTAGAAATGATCAAAAATCACTACAACAGACTTGCAAATCGCGTTGAAAAGGCGAGAGCTGTAGTTGGTAGACCACTTACTTTGAGTGAGAAAATTTTATACGCTCACTTATGGGAAGGTGAACCCAATCAAAAATTTGATCGCGGATCATCATACGTAGATTTTGCACCTGACCGCGTGGCCATGCAAGATGCAACTGCACAAATGGCTTTGCTTCAATTCATGCAGGCAGGCAGAAAACAAGTTGCCGTTCCTTCAACCGTACATTGCGATCACCTGATACAAGCGCGTGTTGGTTCAAACAACGATTTAAGCGATGCCTTATTGAAAAACAATGAAGTGTATAATTTCTTGTCATCTGTTTCCAATAAATATGGAATTGGATTTTGGAAACCTGGTGCTGGAATTATTCACCAAGTTGTTTTAGAAAACTATGCTTTCCCAGGTGGAATGATGATTGGGACCGATTCACATACGGTAAATGCTGGCGGATTGGGCATGATAGCCATTGGTGTTGGAGGAGCTGATGCAATGGATGTAATGGCTGGTATGGCTTGGGAATTAAAATTTCCAAAATTGATTGGTATTAAGTTAACCGGAGAACTGAATGGGTGGTGCTCGGCGAAGGACGTGATTCTTAAAGTTGCGGGAATACTCACAGTGAAAGGCGGAACAGGTGCAATTGTAGAATATTTCGGAGAAGGAGCAAAATCACTTTCATGCACTGGAAAAGGCACTATTTGCAACATGGGAGCTGAAATTGGAGCAACAACTTCAACTTTCGGTTATGATGATAGCATGGAAAGATACCTTCGCGCAACAGGTAGAGCTGAGGTTGCGGAATTAGCCAATGGCATTCGTGAACACTTGACCGGTGATCAAGAAGTGTATGACAATCCTGAAATGTATTTTGATCAGGTAATAGAAATAAACCTAACAGAACTAGAGCCACATCTGAACGGACCATTTACTCCTGATTTAGCTACACCAATTTCAAAAATGAAAGAAGAGGCAGCGAAGAACGATTGGCCTACAAAAGTTGAGGTTGGTCTTATTGGGTCTTGCACAAATAGTTCTTACGAAGACATTTCTCGTTCTGCTCATTTGGCCAAACAAGCAATTGAGCTTGGGATTGAACCTAAAGCTGAATTCAGCATAACACCTGGTTCTGAACTGGTACGGTATACCATTGAGCGAGATGGACTAATAGATATCTTTAACAAAATGGGAGCGAAGGTATTTGCCAATGCCTGTGGACCATGTATTGGCATGTGGGCTAGAGTAGGTGCTGAGAAAAAAGAGAGAAATACCATTGTTCACTCTTCCAACAGAAATTTCTCAGCAAGACAAGACGGCAACCCGAACACATTGGCTTTTGTAGGATCACCAGAACTAACTACAGCATTAGCTATTGCCGGAGATTTAACTTTCAACCCAATCACAGACACCTTAACCAACTCAAAAGGAGAACAGGTTAAACTTGCTCCACCTGTAGGTGAGGAACTTCCAACTCGCGGATTCGCCGTTGAAGACGCTGGCTACCAAGCACCAGCTGAAGATGGCAGTCAAATTAGTGTAGAGGTAAACCCGAGTTCTGATCGTTTGCAATTACTTGACGCCTTTGCAGAATGGAACGGAGAAAACATTCAAAATGCAAGAGTGTTAATCAAAGCGAAAGGTAAATGTACCACAGACCATATATCCATGGCTGGAAAATGGTTAACCTATCGCGGACACCTTGACAACATTGCCAATAACACCTTGATTGGTGCGACTAACTTTTTCAACAACGAGCAGAACAAAGTTAAAAACCAAATTTCTGGAGAGTACGGCGAAGTGCCTACTGTTCAGCGTGCATACAAAGCGGCTGGTATCCCAACCATAGTAGTTGGAGACCAAAATTATGGTGAAGGCTCTTCTCGAGAACACGCAGCTATGCAGCCAAGACATTTGGGTGTAAAAGCAATTCTTGTAAAAAGTTTTGCGCGAATTCATGAAACAAATTTGAAAAAACAAGGTATGTTGGCTCTCACATTCGCGAACGAAAGTGATTACGACAAAATACAAGAAAATGACACCATCAACTTCCTTGACTTGACTCAGTTTGCACCGGGTAAACCTTTAACACTTGAACTTGTTCATGAAAATGGAGCAAAAGAGAATATTCAGGTTAATCACACATACAACGCTCAACAGATTGAATGGTTCAAAGCCGGTGGCGCCTTGAATTTAATTCGTAAATCATTGTAAAAATTAAGATGAAAAATTACATTTCGCTTTTAATCGCTTTTTCAACACTACTTTTTTCGTGCTCAAATAGTCAAGTTGAAAACGCAGGTGGTATTGCTCAAAATACAACTACTGAGATTATTGATGGCACCTCAAAAACAGAAGTAAAATTAGCTATTACAGGCATGATGTGCGCTCAGGCATGTGGCGGAAAAATTCAACAAGATTTACAATCCACCGCAGGAGTAAAATCAACTTCATTGGACTTCATAGACGGTCGAGAGCAAAACGTGGTTACAGTTGAGATTGATGCCAATACCATTCAACCTGAAAAATTAACTGAGGTTGTGCATAGCATTGCAGACGGGAAATACCGTGTTATAAGCATGCAAACCATTGTTCATAAAGCATCTTAATGACCTCTGAAACTTTGCAAATTCGGGTACGTCAACTGGCAACCGTTTCCCTTATTTGCATGTTCCTGATTGTTATTGCTGGTAGCTTTGTTCGAATTACTGGTAGCGGAATGGGGTGCCCTGATTGGCCCAAATGTTTCGGTTACTACATTCCTCCTACAGAAGAGAACACCATTCGTTTAGAGGAAGGTAGAACGTATACAAAAGGTGAAATGGTCATATACAATGATACACTTTGGATTGCCGAAAACGCGTTTCAATATTCGACTCATTTTTGGACAGAAAATAAGACCAATAAGCTACTCAAACCGTATCCCAAGCATCAATACGCAATATTCAATGTTTTTCATACCTGGACTGAATACATCAATAGATTACTCACGGCATTCCTAGGACTGCCCATCTTTATGCTTGTAGTTCTATGTTATCTCCTATCACGAAAAACTAAAAATTACAAGCCTTTGCTTTTGTCTTCGTTCACGGTACTCATGATCTTATTCGAGGCTTGGTTGGGAAAACTTGTAGTAGACAAAAATCTCGAAGGCTCACAGATAACACTACACATGGTTGGCACACTAGGAATTTTATTCAGCCTTGTGATACTCATCGTTCACACGTCATCACATAAGCCACTATCCCTATCGAAAACCTACCAAAGAACACTCTGGTTACTATTATTAATGGTTGTATTCCAAATTCTATTGGGAACTCAAGTTCGTGAAATTGTAGATGTTGCATTTGATAACCATTTAGATAGAAATCTCTGGCTTTCATTTTTGTTAGATCATGAAAATGCTGCATTCAAAATTCACAGGAGTTTTTCATGGTTCATTGTTATTGCTGCAGCATTTTTATTTTTTCAATATCAACGCTTTAAGCAACCTCGAGCCCAAGTAAAATTGATATTGATGTTGATTGCAACTGAAATATTAATTGGAATAACCCTCTCGTATTTTAACTTCAATATAATACTTCAACCCGTTCATTTACTCCTCTCCATGTGTCTGAGCGCAGCAATCATGTATGAAATTCAAATCACACGAACACATGAGGCCGTGCGTTAATCTGAAAATACAATTCAGTTTACTTGCATTATTTCTTGTGACTTTCTTTGTTGACGCTCAATCTACACTATGGGATCTGACAATCACGCATGCGGCTCCATGTTACGTTGAGGTTGACTCCACTCATTCTCCATTAAGCCAGTACGGATTTCAATTAATTCGTTTTCAAGACTCTTGGTATGCCATTGGTGATGGAACAGGATTAGTCTATCAAAAAAAATCAGATGGTTCATGGAGTCGTATAGACAGCACACGCTTCGGCGGTTATCATTTTGGGGCGAATTTATTTGAATATAACAACACCATTATCAAGTATGGCGGTTATGGTTTTTGGAGAAACAATGGATACTTCGTAAAATTCGAAAATCACACAAGACAGTGGGAAATAATTCCAACAAACGTTGAATTACCTACCAACAATAAACTTCTGTTCTTCGACAAAAAAAATCATACTCTTTTTAGCTTTGGAAATACGAGATACAATCAAGTTGATAGTAATGAATCTGTATATATTGATTCACTCTTCAGTCTTGATTTGAATGCAATGAAATGGCAAAATCTAGGAGCAATTTCAGATAAATGCATCATAGATTTTCATTTATTAAAACGAGCGGAACTGATAAGCAATGACCGGTATTGTATTTTCACGGGAACCGCTGAAAATTACAGTCCATTTTGTATCGATTTCAAAACATTGCAATTTGGAGAACTCAAATTACCTCTTGGCATATCGAAACTTTATGACCGTATTAATCACCCTGATGATAGCACCTTTTGTGTGACTGATGGTAAATTTGTATATCTCATCAACAAGCAAAATTATTCAATACTTGATCAAAGACTGTGGTCCGAAATTGAGTCAAACATTACAGCGAATTATCCATTGATTGTTTACGAAACAACCTACCTTCTTTGGACTACCATTTTCATTTCAGCAATGATTGTCATTTACTTGATAATTCGGGGTAAAAGAAATAGGTATAAAACAACCCAAAACCAATTCGTTCAACGGTACAATGAATTGCACTTCTTATCTAAAAATAGAATTCGATTTAAAGGTGCAATTTATCAGCTGAATGAATTGGACTATAGACATTTGAAACTCATTTTAGAAAAGAAGTATTTCCGTCAAAAAATATCAGATGTTTTAAACGAGATTAACCAACAATCAAAACATTTGGAAATTACAGAACAAAACATAATAAACTGGATTTCTCGCATGAATGGTTTTTTCACAACAATTGGTATGACCCAGAATTTATTACAAGTTCAAGATGATATGATTATCTGGAATATTCATATTAATATTTCCTTTGAGTCAAGATGAGTTTTGAAAAAGAGTTGTTTTTTTGGGTTAGCGAAGGAAACTTATTCCGAGCTGAACAAGTATATCAAAAAATCATTTTCGACTCCCCGCGTTTTGAACACACCGAAATTGCACGTAAACTGAAAAGAGATTTAGTGGAGCATCAGCAGCAAATTGCGGGAAAAGCAATTCTATCAAAAGACACGCAATTGCTTCGCGCAGCCATATCAAAACTTGAAATCTATAATCAAGATTCAACAGAGCTAAAATTGGCATTGAAACATATTCTTTTGAGGCGAAAATTATGGTTCACATTTGGATTTATTATTTTCGTGTGCGTTCTTTATCTCATGTATTTACTTATTTACTCACCAAATTAAAAACCTCATTATGCCTGAAACGATATTACTCAATCATGAAGAAATCCAGCAAAAAATATCGCGGATGGCATTTGAAATATTAGAACGAAATATTGATTCAAAGTCAATTGTATTTGTTGGAATTGGACTAAATGGTTCTGC
>CAYSEX010000032.1:10031-27156 GCA_964430305.1 uncultured Chryseobacterium sp. | reverse complement strand
TCGAATTTTCCTTTGGTTCCGGCATCTTGAACTTCTTGTTGAGCGCCATTTTTGAAAACAACAATTTGAACACCATCCAATTTTGCGTTGGTTTTGGAATCACGCAAAATATCATCACTCTTGATGCGAATGACTTCACCTTGGCCAATTGCACTCACAGTCATTACCAGTAAAAGAAATGAAAGGGCAAGTTTAAAGAAGTTGGCTTTTGTAGGACCCATACGAAAATGATTTACCTGAACTATGTAAATATAAAGGAAAAAATGGAATATGGCGCTTGTTAAGCGCCATATTTTTAAATGGTTATTTTTTGTTGATTCACAATTTCTCCTTGGTTAGTTTCAACAACAAGTGCGTATTCTCCTCTTTGCAATCCTGATAGACTAATGTCTAAAGGGAGTGTTAAGCTGCCGGGTTGTTGATTTTGTATGTGTTGAACGTACTTAATGACCTCTCCCGTTTTGTCTTTAATTACTATGCGGATGTCTGATTTTTCACTCGTAACAATACTCACTTCACTCCTGATACGCTCGGGTTTTCCGCTGAAGGTCAATTGTGATCCGGATTCAACTTCCTGGTAAGTGACGTGATAAACAGGAATAGGTTCACCTTTGTGCTTCGAGGCAATGGCCATAAGTTCGGTAGGCGCCTCGCTATCGCCCTTTCTGCCTAGCGCTGCAATGGGGTGATTATTTGTGAATATCCAAACAAGGGTTTGAATTGCACCGTGTGTGTCAAGATGATTCTTCTCTGCATCTTGCAAGGCTCCGACCAATTCAGCACTTCCCATTTCGGTCTCCTTAAAGTCTTTGTATCCATCGGGTGTATGCGCTGCCCCTGAATTCCCGCAAACGGCATTCACATAGGTGTCTTTTGTTTCCAATGGAGCAAGAATGATGTCTTTGGATCGAATAACAACAAAGGGCTGGTATTGTGGATCTTGACAGTGAAAGATGCGTCCAACCTCAAGTTCAATCTGAACGGTGTCCTTGGAATTGTTTTTCATGGCAAGCTTCAATCTTCTTTTATCGCCAATGCTATTCACAAGTCCTGTGAAGCTAATTAACTTCTTTTTCCGGGCTTCTTGAAATGAAATTTTCTGACTTCTTTTCTGCGCAGTGGCTTGAAAGATGAGTACCGAGAGGGTGAAGAGAACAAATAGCTTTTTCATGGTGTTGGGATTTTGGTGGTTTAACTGAGTTGTGTTGGGACTGAAGTTAATTTTAGGTAGCTTCTAGATTTATTAGAAAGCGCTCAATGTCTTTTTTTCTCAAGAAAATATGCATGTCTCCTTTTTTTGTTTTTTGAATTTGCCATGATTTTAGTTCGCCCATTTTGAATTGAATTTCTACTGGATTATCTTTTTTTGATTTTTGAATTTTGAGAGTTATTTCTGACAATACACTTAACGAATTTGTGGCAAGACGAAGTTTTTGATTCGGTTTAATTGCTTCTTGCGAAACCTTAACACGAATGTTCTCTTGAATAATAGATCCAGCAACAAGTTTTTTTCCAAAGCATGTGTGAATGCATGTCTCACCGTTGTTTTTGAATTCTTCGAAAACGGCATAGATTCCGGATTTCGTAAAAGCAATGCTGCGAAAATTTTGGCCATCAACTGTTTCTTTTCCAATTTTTACACTTTTTTCAAAGACCCAATTTGATTTGTTTGTATCCCATTTAAACAATTTGAGATATTCATTTTTCTTCTGCGTATTTGCTGGGAAGAGTACATTAATCTCTATCTCCTGATCAATTGGAATACTTACCTCAAAAGCTTCTCGAAATTGATACGTTTTTTTCTTGTTGTCAGTAGTATTAAACTTCATGGCAAATTCAGTGAATTCTATCTGACGTATTTGAGGACTATTTAACGGTTGATCATGCCCAAATGTTGAACGATTCCAGATGAAAAACAGACCGGTTAATACAATAATTTGGAAGGTGGATTTTGTGGTTTTCATGGCGATATTCTTAATAGGTTACTGAAATTTTATTGGGTTGAAATAGGCTCTTGAACTTTTGCCATTTCGAAGGGTTGATTTCACATTTGACTTCTTCGGTTTTACCATTTGCATGCGTGAGAATGCAAGTGATATACCCCTTTTGTAATGAATTTGGAATATCGATTGAGGCGCTTGCTTGGTCTTGGGAAATCTCACCATCTAATTGAATAAAGGGTGTTGTTGATATATACTTACAGGAAGTTATTGCTTGTAATTTGGGTGCATGTACCTGAGCTTTCAGCCTAGTTCCAGAAACAATTTCTGCCCAGGCATAGGTTCCCGATTGTGAGATGTTTATTTCTGTGAAGAATTCATTTAATTCATTTTTTTCCTTATTGGTTTTTGCCGCGCCAATAGGATCCCAATTATGCGCATTGGCATTCCAAATGAATAATTGCATTTTCTTCTTGGCAAGTTGCGGGGAAATGGTAAACTCCAATTCTAGTCCATTGGAAATGGGGTGTTCTGAAGAGTAATTAGTTTCAATTAATTTATGAATAATGAGTACTTGTTTTTTGGAAGACATAGAATTGTACTTCAACATGTGTTCTGCGTTTATCTCTTCATACATTTTTATCATAGCAACTTCAACTGAAGAGCGATCGAGCTCTTTGAAGTGTAAGGTGTAATTTTCAGCAAAACGCATGATTGCCGGAGTTGCACGCAGTATTTCGTTTCTTTCCTTTGTGAAATTGGTTTGTATGACCAAATCATGTTCATTTGCATTTTGTTTTTCGAATATGTCAAATGTGACAACTTCCTTTGGAATATGCTCTTCAAATAGGAACTCTTCAATTTCTACTATTCTTTTTTCTACGAGAACTTTCTGCTTCACATCTGTGTAGTAGTTCTTATTTACACGGAATTGCAAGTGAATATCTGATGCTCCATAAAAATCTAATACAACATGATTCAACAGATTGAATGACTGAAGTGTTAGTTTTTCAGAGTTGTTTTGAAAGTCTAACTCTGCAATAGGTGTCGCTTGAGTTTGGAGCATAGAAAGGCAGCCCCAAAGGATGAGTAGTCTTTTCATAATAAAAATTTTAAGGGATTTCTATTTCAACGCACATTTAAAAAAAATAATTGTGCACTGAATAATTTTTTTTTTCTTTGGTTCATGAATACTAGTTTTTGGGAAAGAGAGTCGTTCCTATTGAATTGTGATGTTATAATTGTAGGGGCAGGAATTGTTGGTCTTTCCGCGGCATATCATTGGAAGAAAAAAAATCCTCAACATCGGGTGGTTATACTTGAAAGAAACTGGCTTTCTGATGGCGCAAGTTCAAAGAATGCTGGCTTTGCTTGTTTCGGTAGTGTTTCTGAGCTTGAAGATGATTTGCATACTATGAGTGAGATGGAAGTGGTTGCACTATCCAATAGGCGATACCAAGGACTAATTGAATTAAGAAGACTAATAGGAGATGAGAATTTGATGTTTCAATCGAGTGGGGGAGTTGAAGTTTTTTTTGATTCAAATGCATTTCTGCAGTGCCAAAATCAAGTTGAAAAATGGAATTCGAATTTTAGTTCTTTGATAGGACCGAATGTTTATTCGGCAAAATCAACATCGAATTATCACGGTATGCAAGGTGTTGTTGGTGTTATTGAAAATTCTTTTGAAGGATCAATACATACTGGGAATATGCTTCGGTCGTTCAGGAATTTGGTGTTTTCATTGGGTGTTGAATTATATAGCGGCGTTCATGTTCTTTCATTTGAGGAATGTAATGAAAGGGTTGAGGTGATTTCCAATATGGGTAAATGGGAATCGGAACACGTCATCATTACCACCAATGCTTTTGCTTGTGATTTAATTCCTGATCTTGACGTTCAGCCCAAGCGAAATCAAGTTGTCATATCGAAGCCCATTGCGCATGATTTGAGATCGACCTACCATGCAGAGAAGGGTTATATTTATTTCCGACCTGTGCAGAATCGAATTTTAATTGGAGGAATGAGACATCTTTTTCCGCGTAGTGAGAATACTGCAGAGAGAGAAAACACAGATGAGGTTATTTCAGCATTACAAAATTTCGCATCGGAAAAGATATTGAATGGAAGACCATTTGAAGTGGATATGCAATGGTCTGGAATAATTGCCATGGGAAATAAAAAAAGTCCCATTATTGAGAGGCACAGTGAGCGAGTTGGTATTGCTGTTCGTATGGGTGGAATGGGTGTTGCAATTGGAACTTCAGTTGGAAGAGAAGTTACTGAATTAATGCTGCAATAGCATCAATTACTCGCTCACCGTCTATGGCAGCGGAGACAATGCCTCCCGCATATCCAGCACCTTCTCCACATGGAAACATGTTCTTTATTTCTACGTGTTGTAACGATTGTGTATCTCGCGGAATTCGCACGGGTGAACTGGTTCTTGTTTCAGGGGCTACAAGTAATGCATGTTTCGTAAAGCCGGGAATTTTCTTTTCCATCAATTGCAATCCTTCACGCAAAGCGTTTGAAATGTTTTTCGGGAACAATTCATTTAAATTAACTGATGTAATACCAGGTCTGTAAGATGATGGTGTTAATGCGGTAGAGGATTTATTTAAAATAAAATCTCGTGCCATTTGTGCAGGTGCAAACCCCGATTCTCCCCCAAGTATGTGGGCTCGTTTCTCTATTTCTGCTTGAAGATGGATTCCTTTCAGTGGTCCTTCTTTTTCATAATTGACAAGGTCTGCGTCCAAAACTTCCGCAACAATTCCTGAGTTGGCCCATTCATTATTTCGCTTACTTGGTGACCATCCGTTGGTTACAACTTCACCCGGAGAGGTGGCACATGGAGCAATGATTCCGCCCGGGCACATGCAAAAGGAATAAACCGCTCGGTCTACAGTTTGAGTCACCACATTGTAACTTGCGGCAGGTAAATACTCACTTCGCATTTCGCAGTGGTATTGATTCTGATCAATAAATTGTTGCTGATGCTCAATGCGGAATCCGAGTGCAAAGGGTTTGTACTCAATGCGTATGTTTTTTGAATGAAGTAGATTAAAGATGTTTCTTGCACTATGTCCGGTTGCGAAGACAAAGAAATCACCGGCGAACTGTCTTCCGTTTTCGTCTTCAACAGATTCTATATTGTTATTTGATAAATGAATATCAATCACGTTCGTTGAGAAATGAAATTCCCCTCCAGCCGCTAATATGGCCTCGCGCATGCTGGTAATTATTTGTGGAAGTTTGTTTGTGCCAATATGTGGGTGACTTTCAATGGCAATGTTTTCGTCTGCTCCGAATTGAATGAAGGTTTCTAGTATTCGTTGCACCGAACCTTTTTTTGTGCTTCGAGTGTATAGTTTTCCATCGCTGTATGTTCCCGCTCCGCCTTCTCCGTAGCAATAGTTTGAGTCTGAGTTTACGACCCCGCTTCTTGTAATTGCTGCAAGATCTCGTCTGCGAGAACGAACGTCTTTACCCCGTTCTAGAACAATTGGTTTCAGATTCAACTCCAAACAACGAAGAGCAGCAAAAAGTCCTGCAGGGCCAGATCCAATGATGACCACTTTTCGAGCGCTTTCATTGCAACTAAAGTTTCTTTTTGTGATAATTGGAAAGGGAGATTCCTTTGGTAAAACACCAATTCGCAAGTTTACCTTGATGTTACGACTTCTTGCATCGATAGATTTCTTTACAACACGGAAATGCTCTAATTCAGAGTTGAATCCGAGCTTTTGGATTTCTGCTTGTAATAATTTAATATCCTCGGCAACAAGAGGATTGACTTGTATTTCAAGAAATTTCATGTTGGTCTATTCAACCAAAAATGATTGGTTACAGGCGAAATTAATTCTTTTTCTTTGATTTTACAGCGGGCACAACTGCTGGTTGTGGCTTAGGGCCGGTTTTTTTTGCACCTGGCTTATTTTTACTTCCCGCAGGCCTCCCTCTTCTTGACTTTCCTTTGGTTAAAACTGTTCCGTCTAGTGCAGGGAGATTTAATTTGAATTTCGATTTTCGACCACGTTGATTATTCAAAGACGCGAGAGTGTTGGCCACATCAACTAATGTCTTTAATTCCTTTTCTCTTCTTGAAATCTCAAGTTTAATTTCATTCAATAATTTATTCGACATGTGGAATTTAATTTAGTCCCCAAAAGTATTTCCAAATAAATGAAACGAATGCAAAAAAATTCTTAAAAAACGTTGAATGGCTTAATTTCGCCAAATGAAAAATCAAAACCCCATATCATTTGATCGGTCAGGTTTGTCGAATGATGAGCTCATGGATTTGTACAAAGCAATTAAACTACCTCGTCTAATTGAGGATAAAATGCTGAGTCAATTGCGATTGGGGAAAATTTCGAAATGGTTTTCGTCTTATGGTCAAGAGGCAATTTCCGTTGGCATCACCTGTGCCATGGAGGATGATGAATTCATTTTGCCCATGCACAGAAATTTGGGCGTATTTACTTCGCGCAAGTTAGATTTAAAAAAGTTGTTTTTGCAGTTTCAGGGCAAGCGTGAAGGATTTACTAAGGGGCGAGACCGGTCATTTCATTTTGGAACCAAAGCGCATCACTTGGTTGGCATGATTTCACATCTTGGTCCTCAGTTGGGAATTGCAGACGGTATAGCACTAGCTCAGAAATTAGAGAAAAATCCAAAAGGGACCGTTGTGTTTTCCGGAGATGGTGGGGCGAGTGAGGGAGATTTTCATGAAGCACTTAATGTGGCTTCTGTTTGGGATTTACCTGTAATTTTTTGCATTGAGAATAACGCATGGGGTTTGTCGACCCCAAGCCAAGAGCAATTCAGATGCAAACAATTTATAGATAAAGCTGTGGGTTATGGAATCCCTTCCGAAGATGCGGTTCAGATTGATGGAAATAATGTATTGGAAGTGTATAAAACCGTAAAACAATTACTTGAAAGTATTCGGGAAAGACCTCGTCCAATTATTTTAGAATGTCTAACATTCCGTATTCGTGGACATGAGGAAGCGAGCGGGACCAAGTATTACCCAGAGGGTGTTATTGATGAATGGACAACAAAGGACCCAGTAGATAACTATGAAAAATATCTTGTACAAGAGGGGGTCTTAAGTGAAACCGATGCTGTTACCATTACGCTGAACCTCAAGAACGAAATCAACGCAGCACTGAAAATTAGTTACGATGTACCAGATATTTCTCCGAATGCGCAAGAGGAAATGCATGATGTATTCGCTCCATTCAACAATGCTGAAATTCGTGCAACTGGCAGTAATAAAAAGATGCGGTTTATTGACGCCATTCAAGACGGATTGCGTGAGTCTATGCGCAAACACGAGAAGTTGGTGTTGATGGGACAAGATATTGCAGAGTACGGAGGCGTTTTTAAAGTTACAGAAGGATTTGTGTCAGAATTTGGCAAGGATCGAGTTCGAAATACACCCTTATGTGAATCGGCCATTGTAGGCGCCGGTCTTGGGTTAAGTATGAAGGGGTGGAAGGCGATGGTGGAAATGCAATTTGCCGATTTTGTTACTTGTGGATTCAATCAGATTGTAAATAATTTGGCCAAGTTGCATTACCGTTGGGCTGAAAATGCCGATGTGGTTGTGCGTATGCCAACGGGTGGATTAGCAGCTGCAGGACCTTTCCATAGTCAAAGCAATGAAGCTTGGTTCTTTCATACACCAGGGTTAAAAATTGCATACCCAGCATTTCCTGCCGACGCCAAAGGTCTTTTGTGTCAGAGTTTCGAGGATCCCAATCCAGTATTGTTTTTTGAGCATAAAATGCTTTATCGAAGTATTGAATCGGAGGTTCCTGAAGGGTATTACACAATTCCTTTTGGAAAAGCAGCTGTTTTGAATGTAGGAAACAAGGCTACAATTATAACTTACGGATATGGTGTGCACTGGGCTTTGGAGGCAATAAAGAATCCGATGTATTCAGATGTAGAGATCATTGATTTAAGAACATTGTCGCCATTGGATTACGATACCGTTTTTTCGTCTGTAATGAAGACTGGAAGAGCTCTTATACTTCATGAAGATTCCATTACAGGTGGAATTGGAGGCGAGCTTTCGGCGCGAATTACAGAGAATTGCTTTAAATATTTAGATGCTCCTGTTTTGCGATGTGCCAGCATGGATACTCCAATTCCTTTCAACGCAGAATTAGAAAAAAACTTCATGGCAAACAGCAGGTTGTTTGAAACACTTGATGAATTATTGAATTTTTAATTGCGAAAAAGCAGTATTTTCGGATTAATGAGAAATTCATTATTCCTGCTTCTGTTACTTGCTGTTTCGCAGGCATGGGCTCAAAGCCCTGTCTTGGTTGTGGATCAGCACGCTTTGTATGGAACGGTGGAAGGAGTTGACATGACGGGGTACATTATTCATGATGTTTATGTTGAATTTCCAAACAATAATTATCGATTAACGACCATTGGTGCAGGATGGGCAAATTCTTTGTGGAAAGTTACCTCGGATTGTAATTTTTTTCATGCTGCAAATTTTGGGTATTCAAGTGAACAGATACCGTGTGCGAGTGCGGGTTTGAATTCGCTCGCTGAATTGTCTAGTCGATGGTTGATAGGTGGAACATGCAATGGCTTGAATGATGGTATTTTGTATTCCATGGGCGGAGATGAGAATGTTTTGAATAATTGGAACAATGGGAATTTTAACTCGTTGAATCATGTTCTATTTAGAATTCCAACAGATGCATTGACCCAAACAACTAACAATCGCATTCAAATTGGGAGATTCACAACATGCGGAAATGTTTGTGTAGACGTGGGTATTCAATATTTTGTAAATTACAATGGCCCTGGCAGTGTATTTCAGACTGCTCAGCTTTCAGCGTGTTTTTCACAACCGTGTTTGATGAATCCAATTCCAACTACCCCAATAGTTCAGCAAATTGGTTGCACAACTACATCACAAATGGTTTCTATGGTTCAAGGTGGTAATGGAAACGCAAGTGGTGAATTGTATACATCCTCAGGAGCCTTCGTTCAAAATGTGGGACTGCCAAATGGATTACTTCTATTAACGGGACTCGAAGCGAACACGTATTATCTTGCAATCGAAGACGAAGTTGGATGCAGAGATACCACGAACGTCTTTGAAATTCCCATTTTTGAACCGCTGCAGGTTTCAGAGAATCATATAAACGTGACGTGCTTTTCAGGTTCAAATGGAGAAGTTGAATTATTATACACTGGTGGTACTTCGCCAGTGACTTGGATAGATGATTCAAGTGTCTTGCCTCTACAAATTTCGAATTTAGAATCCGATACCTACACGTTTGTAATTTCTGATTTCAATGGATGTTTAGATTCAGTGGAAGTGTTTTTGTCAGAACCTGAAGAAATTCAACTCAGTGTTCTAGGAACAACATCAACAACATGTTTTAATTCATGTGATGGTCAAATCAATTGGATGGTTTCAGGTGGCACAGGTTCGTTGTCTTTGATATTAAATGGCACACAACAACAAGGGGTTGTTGGCCAATTTTCGAATGTTTGTTCTGGAAATTCGTTGGTTCAAATTACAGATGAGGAAGGTTGTAGTGTGCAACGCAATGTTTTTGTGGATTCACCGCCAGAAATTGTTGCAGATATTCAACTCATTCAACCGCTTTGTCCAGAGAATAGTGTAGGTTCAGTTCAATTTAATTTTTCAGGGGGAACTGGAAATTTAGACCCCAATTTTTCAGTTGGCAACTACGTTGAGTATCCGCTCTCATTGACAGAAATACAGTTACAGCAAGTCACTCCTCAAAGCATTTTTTACAGTGTTGTAGATGATAATAATTGTTCAGTTGAGGACACGTTAGTAGTTACACCAATTTATGTTTCAGAACTGACATTCTCAACATCTGTTACACCTGAAACTTGCTGGAACACCAATGATGGTAGTGCATATATTGAGTTAGAGAATGAGACAGGGAATGAAGTTGTTACATGGAATGATGAGGTTCAGCAAACCTCTTTTTCGGCTGCAAATCTCGATGGTAATCGGACATATACTGCTACAATTACGGATGCCAATGGTTGTGTGTTTAAGAGAGATGTATTTGTTCCCTTGGTGGACGGATGTATTTTCATAGCAGAGCTCATATCTCCGAATGGAGATGGTGCAAATGATACCTGGTTTATTGGTGGATTGGAAGGATATGCAAACGCAAAGGTTCAGGTTCTTAACAGGTGGGGACAAGTGGTTTTTGAATCGAAAGGATATACTTCTCCTTGGGATGGTAAGTATCAAAATGAGTATTTGCCCCCGGCTGACTATTATTTTGTGGTGCAGTATAATGAAGAAAATGAGCCTTTAACAGGAACGGTAACTATTGTTTACGAATGAAAAAAATCTTCGCACTCTTGAGTTTTTTTGTTTTGTGTGATCAAATTTTCTCACAGCAGTTACCTCGCACACAATTGTTTGTGGTAAACCCCTATTTTGTAAATCCTGCAGCGGCTGGTCCAACGCGCGATATCGATCTGTTTGTTAATTATCGGAGGCAGTGGATGAATCAAATTTCTCCTCAATCGTTTGCCTTTGTTGGAAGTAAAATGTTTGTGAACGGAATAGCTGGTGGAGTCCAATTTACGAAGGATCAAACAGGTGCATACAGCACAACAGGAGTTGAATTTACAGGAGCCTATCACGTGAATATGAATCGCACGCAAGCGATTTCTTTTGGTTTGGGTTTAGTTGGAAAACAACACGTTTTTGATCCGAGCGGAATTCAAGTCATAGATCCCAATGATCAAGTGTTAAATGGAGGGGTGAAACAGTCATCTTTTGTTCCCAATGCAACTGCGGGAATTCTACTTTCTAGTAAAACCTACTATGTTGGAATTAGTGCGTCACAATTGTTTGAAACTCCATTTAAGTTAGGACAAAACCCAACACAGCAAAAGGAGTTTGGACATTTTTCAATTCATTCGGCGTGGACAATTTCAACTGGAAGTACAAATGGAGCGAACAGTTTTCATCTTACTCCGAACGCACAATTAAGATGGATTCGCAATGGTCGCTTACAAGGCGTTTATGGTGTAATGGCAGATTTCGACAACCAAGTTTATTTTGGAATTTCAAGCGATATTCAATCGGCATTTACCAGTTTAGTTGGCTTGAAGTGGGATCAATATCGAGTTTGGTATGCCTATGATGTCAGTATAAAAGCATCGAATGCTTTGGGCGTGGGTTCACATGAAGTTTGTTTTTCTTACCTCATTCCTAGGGGACGCTCAGGTCAATTTCGCAGTGGTCAAATTAAAAAGTCGAGCTTGAGGTTATAAATGATTGTGTTTTTTGGTTTTTTGATTGCAGTCACAAGCAGTATATTCGTTCCATGAAAAAAATGATATACTTCTGTCTTGGTGTTTTTATATCTGCTTCATCGTTGGCTCAAACATGGCAGGTTGGTAACACCACTTTAACTGAATCAGATTTAGTAACTGGACTCTCACTCCCTTGGGAAATTCTTTGGGGTCAAGATGATATGATTTGGTCTACGTTGCGCGGTGGCAAGGTTCTTCGAATAGATCCAAATACCGGTACATACACACAAGTGTTGGACAAATCCTCTGTAATTCCATACAGCGGAGGTAGTGAACCCGGAATGTTGGGAATGTGTATGCACCCCGACTTTCCAACTACACCTCTTGTTTATATCGTTTATAATTACACACAGGGGAATTCAATCAAGGAGAGGTTGGTTTCATTTGAGTGGAACGGAACTGCACTTGTCAATGAAACAACTTTGATTGATGCCATAGGGGGAAATTCAATACACAACGGTTCACGGATCATTATTACTCCTGACAATAAAATTTTGATGACTACAGGTGATAAGGGTGATCAAGGAGTGAGTTCTCAAAATATAACTTCGCTGAATGGTAAAACTTTAAGAGTGAATTTAGATGGTTCCATTCCATCTGATAATCCGGATCCTTCAAGCTATGTTTGGTCATTTGGTCACAGGAATGGGCAGGGGTTGTGTGTAGGTCCGAATGGAATTATTTATGAGTCTGAGCACGGTCAAAATAACAGTGATGAATTAAATATCATTGAGCCAGGAAGAAATTACGGTTGGCCAACGGTGGAAGGGGCTTGCAATACAACTGCGGAGATCAATTACTGCAATACCAATAATGTTAAAGAACCCCTATTGGAATGGTCACCTTGCCGCGCTGTGAATGGATTGGAGTATTACAACCATCCTGCTATTCCTGAGTGGAACAATTGTATTTTAATGGCAGTTTTAGGTGGATTGAACTCTAGCTATGAGCGTATGACGGTAATTCATTTAAGTGCAGATGGATTGACAGCAACCACAGCTGATGTGAGTGGTTCAAGTACAAATTCAGATGCGTTCTTTCAAAGTTTCAACAAGCGTTTACGTGATTTGTGCGTGAATCCCCACGACGGCTCATTGTACGTTGCGTTGAATGGCGCTCAATACCCTGGAAGTGGCCCGAATATCATTAAGAAATTTAAGAACGAAGCTTGGGTTGGAGTTCAGTCAATTGAGACCTCTGAAAATGTAATGGTATATCCCAATCCAACATCGAACGCATTGAATGTACAATTCAGTTCGAATCAGATGGGAGGTACTTTCCAAATTTATTCTTTTACCGGAAGCTTGGTTCAAGAGGGACTAATTAACGGAACATCAATGACAATAGATGTGCAAAATTGGGAGGCAGGCTCATATTTTATTGTGAGTAATGCAACGGTTGGAACAACTTCAAAAACGTTTGTTGTTCAATAAAATGAATTATTTTTTCTTAAGAACAGCAAAGCTCGTGCTTTGCTGTTCTTTTTTGTGTATTTCTTTGGTAGGAAGCGCCCAAATCAATTGGGAAGTGTATTTGGTTGATGCAATTACACGAAAACCAATTGTTGGACTTCAGGTTAGCGATTTCAAAGGCAATACCGCTGTAACCAATGAAAAAGGTTACTTCAAGTTGGTTGGAGATGGTATGGGATTAAAATACTCCGATCTCGGATATTTCATGCATTGTCCGAATTGTGTGCCGTATTTTGACACTACAGCAGTGAATTGGAATACATGGTATCTATATCCGGCAGAATATTACACCATGAAAGCCATTCAAATTGGACAGAATGAAAATATTCGCTCTGAACTGCAAACATCAGCAACATCGAAAGTAATGCTTGGAAATGAAGGGCGTTTTTCTTTTGACGGATCATCCTTGCAATCTGCATTTAATTCTATTGCGGGAGTTCAATATGACACCCGTGGTTATGGTGGTAGCTCCCGAATAAGTATTCGTGGTTCGTTTATTAGGTCTCCTTTTGCCGTGCGAAATGTAAAAATGTATCTTGATGGAATTACATTGACGAATCCTGATGGGCAGTCACCATTAGAAATGCTTGATTTGTCGTTTTTAAGTCAGATGGAAGTGACAAAAGGGCCAGCGGGTCCTCAATTTGGAAGTGGACATGGTGGGGTTATTCAGCTTTCATTACCCGCCATTGCTAGAAATTATATTTCGGTCACTTCTGGAGGTGACGTTGGAGAATTCGGTTACCGAAAGGGATACATCTCAGCACAAGGGTCTTATGAAAAATTGAGTTATGGATTTTCTGTGAACTCACAAACTACCGGAGGGTACCGGCAGCAAGAGTGGAATTACAGAGAGAATATTTTCGGGTATTTAAATTGGAGAGGAAAAGCAAATCACAAGTTCATTTTTCTCCATTACAGAGGCGGTTGGGGATTGCCTGGAGCACTTACTGAATCACAAGCAAGTGCTAATCCAACACAGGCCGTTCCTTTTGCCATTGAAAACAATACCTCAGTATACAAGTGGAGAGATATGATTGGATATACGTTAAATAAAAAATGGAAAAGCCAGTCCATTCAGTTTTCAGCCAATGCATATAGTTCAGATAAATGGAATGCATATGGAACGAATGCGAATAATTCGGGCGAAAAGAATGAAATGTCATTTGGTGGAGGAGCACGCTTTATTCATTCATTCAAAATTGATTTTGGAGGAAATATTACATTGCAAAATCAAATAGGAGGTGAGACTCAATTTGAGTATTTAGATTTTTATGAGACGACCTTAAACAGTGGTGTTTCTGGCGACACAAAATTTATGTTTGAAAGTTATGCTTTGAATTGGAATGTTTTTGATCAGTTGACTTTGATGAAAAAGGATGCTTGGAATGTTCATGCAGCAATCGGAACCAACGCCACACCTACAGTTTTATCAGGCTCAACATTTATTCCCGATCCACCTTTCCAAGATCTTGATTCAAAGACGAATTATGAATTAAAAGTTTATCCACGTATTGGCGCAGCATATCAATTGAATCAACATTTTTTTGCTACAGGGAATTGGACCAAAGGAAATAGCGCGCCAAGTCTTTTTGAACAGTTTGATTATAACACCAACTCTATCAATGCTCTCACAAGTGAATACAGTAATAATCTTGAAATGGGTATAAAAGGAAGTTGGCAAGATTTTCAATTTACCGTGGCCTTGTATTCACAGAAGGTCATCAATGCAATTGCCGTAGCAGATACGGTTATTGACGGTTTGCCAAGAAGCTTTGTTAACTCCAATGGAATGAATCAGCGAGGTCTTGAGTGGCAAGCGAATTACGCCTACCATACTGAACATCTGGGATTGAATCTATGGACCAATGGAACATGGATGGCATTTGAATATGCCACAGCAGCAAAAGGAAATAGATTGCCTGGAGTGCCGCTGAGTCAACTCAATAACGGTTTGTCTGTTGATTGGATTTTTGACAGATATGCAGCGAAAACAGGATTTCAATTGATTCATCAATGGTCAGATAAAACACCATTGAACAATCAGAATACGCAGTGGGCAGCCGCAAGGAATGTGGTAAATCTCGACTGGTTTTTGAATTTGCCGGTGTACAGAAAGTCAAATAAATCAGAGGGTTTGGGTGAAATAGTTCACAGAAGACTAATGGGGTCCATTGGAATTCACCTCGGTTCGAATAATTTAACGAATACCCCTTACACGTCTTTCTATCAAGTGAATGGATTTAATGGTCGTTTTTTCAACCCCATGCCTTTTCGAAATTACTATGCAGGACTTGCAATTCACTTCATGTTGTAAATTTGCATTATGAAAGGGCGAGGACTAGTTTATTTTGTTTTATTGCTTTGCAGTTGGGCTTGTCAGCAAGTGCCCATTAATAGTGTGTCCCTATCTTTTGATGAACCCTATGTATGGAAAAGAGGAGAGGGTAAGGTCTTGGTTTTAGATGTAACTGAAAATTCAGAGCCTTGTGAATTGATATTGGATGTGCGTTATGCTTTGCCTTTAATGGGCTTTGAAAAAATTCAGTTGCATATTGTAGAAACGCAGCCAACGGGAGTAACCATACCTAGAGATGTAACCATTGAATTGAAAGATAAAGAGGGGGGGCTGATGGGTGATGCAAGTGGTGATTTGGTTGATGTTGAGCGGGTTTTAGATTCGAACAAGCAGTATCTAAGGCATGGGAAATATAGCTATACCATTACGCACAACATGCCAACAGAAATATTGGGAGGTGTAATGGAATTACGCATTCGAACCATGAAGAAAAAGGAGATCAAGTCATGAGAGATTTTTCTACATTTTCTTTTCATACGTTGGGTTGCAAGTTGAACTTTTCTGAGTCGAGTACTTTGGCAAAAGATTTTATTTCTAATGGGTATGGAAGAGTGGAATTGGAAGATGGTCCAGATGTTTTGGTGTTAAATACCTGCAGTGTTACAGATGAAGCAGATCAAAAGTGTAGGTATGTGGTGCGGAAGGCCAAGCGCGCCAATCCGAATGTATTTATCGCAGTCATTGGTTGCTATGCTCAATTAAAACCTGAGGAGATCGCATCTATTGAAGGAGTGAATGTTGTTTTAGGTGCCAATGAGAAATTCAATCTTCTAAAATTTATACGCGAGTCTGAATCAGAGAAAGTGACCGTTTCGGCAGGAGAGATTAAAGATGTTAAAGAGTTTATACCATCTTTTTCTTCGGGGGATCGAACACGAACATTTCTAAAAGTACAAGACGGATGCAATTATTTTTGTTCCTTTTGCACCATTCCATTGGCAAGGGGTAGGAGTAGAAGTGCGAACATTACAGCAACCTTGAAAGAGGCGCAAAAGGCAATAGATGCAGGTGCGAAAGAAATTGTTTTAACGGGAGTAAATATTGGTGATTTCGGTACTGCGCATGGGGAAAGTTTTTATGAGTTGATTCAAAAATTAGATGAGTTGGAAGGCGTTTTTCGATATCGTATTTCCAGTATTGAACCCAATTTGTTGACAGATGAAATCATTTCATTTGTTGCGAAATCGAAGCGTTTCATGCCTCATTTCCATGTTCCGTTGCAAAGTGGAAGTGACAATGTGTTAAAGGAAATGCGCAGAAGGTATAGAACAGATTTATACCGGGCTCGAATGAATAAAATTCGTGAGGTCATGCCTCATGCAGCAATTGGAATTGATGTGATTGTTGGATTTCCTGGTGAGACAGATGAATTGTTTTTGGAGACTGTTGAATTTTTAAAGGAAATTGATTTTACATATTTGCATGTATTCACCTACAGTGAGCGGGCAAATACTACTGCCGTTCGAAAAGATCAGGTGGTACCAATGGAAGTGCGGAATGATAGAAACAAAACATTGCGCTTATTAAGCGCAAAAAAACGCGAGGCTTTCGACTCGCGTTTTAAAGGCATGGTCATGCCTGTTTTGTGGGAGAACATTGACGAGGAAAACTATATATCAGGCTTTACTCCGAATTACATTAAAGTAAAAAGAAAAGCAGACGAGGTTTTTCCCAATCAAATCTCAGAATTTCAATTATAATTTTCTGAACCAGGTCACATAAGGGATAGGATATGTGCCTCCGTCTACGTTAGCACCAGCAACACAAAATTGTACCGCTTTTCCTTCACCCTGCTCCAAACGAAGTCCAGGCATAAATACAAAGAATGGAGAATTGCTAGATTTATTTTTGACATTGGTGTTATAAATTCCTGTTTGGGTGATTGGATCATAATTATAATCATACGTGGTCTCTGTATTATCGATATGCATCATACCGAACATAGAGTCAAAAACAAAAGAAGCTTTATCGCTGATTCGAATGTGGGCACCAAC
>CAYSEX010000032.1:0-9931 GCA_964430305.1 uncultured Chryseobacterium sp. | reverse complement strand
CCGTATCCACCAGCAAATGTTATGTTTTTATCGCGGTCTCCAATGGTAACATTGGCAAAGGAAAGCGAAAGGTATGCACTCAAATCAAAATAACCCATACTTCCAGCAATTTCTCCAACTGAGAAGTTCAGTTTCGGATTTTTTGTTTGAAAAGAATATTTGGCAGCCACAGCCAGTGGGCTTCCGATCCAACTCGACATGACCCCGATGTTGAAATTATCCGCAACCGCCACGTGAAATTCGGGTCCCCATAAATTCAACATATAATAATTGTCTTTCTTCTTAATGGGCAATGCATTTGTGGTAAATGTGTACCGCGTACTAAAAGGAGTGGATTTGACTTTTTCATCATTCAAAATTGTAAAGTCTTCAGCGTCGTATTCTGTAATCGATTTAATCTCTGATTTCTGAACGTAGATTTTTCCTACGTTATTGGTTTCAATGAGCATCTCTCTTCCGTCGTCAGATAATATCTTACCAATGTATTCATTACCATTGTTTAATTTAATTACACGCAATGGTTCGGACGTTTGAGCGCTAGACACAACATGGAGAATGATGCTGAGTACTAACATTGAAAGTATTTTTTTCATAGCTAAAATTTTGGCGTGAAGTTAATTGATTTTTTTTTTTTTGATTAAACCGTATTCGGTTCAAACACGAATTTTACAGTTTTCTAAACCATGTAACATACGGGAATGGAAATACAGCACCATCGAAAGATGCACCTGCCATACAAAACTGCACCGCTTTTCCTTCCCCTTGTTCAAGACGAAGTCCAGGCATGAATAAGAAAAAAGGTGTATACATAGTTGATGGAGAGCCGAAGTTGGTGTAATCTCTTTTTGTTGATCCAAACATAGAGTCAAATATGAAACTTGATTTATCACTGATACGCACGTGTGCACCAATTGATCCCATTGGACCATGACTGGGGTTTCCAAATCCAATTTCAGGATTCGAAACCAAATACCCACCAGCAAAAGTGATGTTTTTGTCGCGATCGCCGAGGGTAATGTTCGCGAATGAGAGAGATAATACCATTTCAGGAGCAATGTATCCGCCTGATCCTACAATCTCGCCGACTGAAAAGTTTACTTTGGGATTTTTTGTAGGAATACTATATTTCGCAGCTACTGCAATAGGGCTAGCAAACCAGGTAGACATGACACCAATATTAAAGTTATCTGCTATTGTCATATGAAATTCAGGCCCCCATAAGTTTATCATGTAATAGCTATCTTTTTTCTTGATTGGCAGGGCGTTGGTAGTAAATGTATATCGAGTGCTGAAAGCTGTAGACTTAACAATATCATTATTTAAAACTGTAAATTCCGCAGGATCATATGCTGAAATGGATTTTATGTCGTTTTTGTTGACGTATATTTTCCCAACGTTGTTGGTTTCAATGAGCACCTCTCTGCCGTCGTCTGAGATAATCTTTCCAATGTATTCGTTACCATTGGTCAGTTTAACAACTTTTATTTCTGTGTCACTCTGCGCAAGGCTAGAAAGAGTTGCAGTCAGAATGAAAATCAAAGTAACTAGTAGTGATTTCATGAGTTTTTTTTTTAAAGATATATCATTCTCAGATTTTGAGAGGAATCAAACAGAATTTGAAATTCCAAGAATGGCTATTTTCTTTGAAGGATTGTCTAATTTGCTTGGAGGACCGTATGGAGTTTTATTTAAATCAATAATGTAAATGTTTCCGTTTCCTTTGTGACGCAGCACGTCAAGTTCACAGAACTGAGCGCCCATGGCCTTTGCAAAGGCAATGCACTGTGCTTGTTCTTCTAGAGTTAAGATTTCATTTGTTTCATGTAGAGTTGCAGCGTGCATGTCATTGGTGAATCGCTTATCTGCTGATTTGTATTTCAAGTATACCAAGGGGATTTGACTAAAAACCACGGGTACCCGTATATCTACAAATTGGTTGTCATCAGTTTCATTATCTATTACAATTTGATAAACGCTATCTGGTTTAATTGCATCAATGGGGATAGGACAGACAATGGTTTTGCCGTCATGCAAGGCATTGACTTCGCTTTTTTCAACAGCAAGTCCGTTGAATTGTGCTGGGTCAACATGAAAATCATAACCTAAAATTTTCTTGTGAATTTCATTGACTTTCGATTTTGAGATGTCTGAACAATGCAGATTTGTGATTTCAAAATTGGGGTATGCTTTTTTTAATTCACTGGGATCACCGTAGGTCTCATCTTCGAAATAAAAAACACGAGCTGGGTTGTTAACTAATTTGTTCGTTAGCCTCACGCGATGCAAAATAGCAATTTTGAACAGCGTTGTTTTTTTGCTCGGATAAGTTGGGTAGGCCACCCAAACAGGTAATGAAAAGCCATTCAAAATGAAAAAATAGCATTCTCTAAAAAGACAAACCATGTCCTTCACCATTTTTTCAAAGAGGGGAGTGCGATTGGAGTAATTGTTTCGAATTGCCACATTGCAAATGTATTACCTTTGATTGTATGAGATACGCAATAGGTGAAGTGATTCTTATTCTAGCGTTTGCCTCTATTGTTGGATGCAATAAAGGAAAGGTGAATAATGCTTATTTCAGCATTACCTCTCCTGAAGTTCAGTCGTATTATGTAGGAGGTGATACCATTCGAATAATTGGTTCTGTTGTTGGTGATTCTGAACTTTATGGATTATCTGTTCAATTACTCAATGATGCCAATGACTCTGTATTATTTACCTATTCCAATGAAGAACACTTGACTAGTTACAATTTTAATCAGTTTTATGTGAACCAGGTCACTGAGCACATGGATGTGCGTTTAGAGGTGATTGCCGAATTGGATCATGAAGGAAATGAAGCGAAGAAAACAATGCTGCTTCATTTGTATCCCTAAATTTTTGCAAGCACTCTTTGTGTAATAAAATCGTTTTCCAAATTGCCTCGAGCAGGTGAATATTCTCGACCATAAAAAATGATTTGAAGATGCAGTTTATTCCAAAGCGCCTCTGGAAAGAGGCGCTTTGCATCTTTTTCAGTTTGATCAACGCTTTTTCCATTGGTTAGTTTCCATCGCGTCATTAGCCTATGAATATGCGTGTCTACTGGAAATGCTGGAACTCCAAACCATTGCGACATAACCACACTTGCCGTCTTGTGACCAACACCGGGTAATTCCTCTAATGCTTCAAACGATTGAGGCACGGCCCCTTTGTGTTTTTCAATTAATAATTTCGAAAGCTCCCAAATGGCGCTACTCTTTGCAGGTGATAATCCGCAAGGACGTATAATACTTTTTATTTCTTCTTTACTCAATTGAAGCATTTCATGAGGTGTGCTCGCACGTTCGAATAGAAATGGAGTAACTTGATTTACTCGAACATCTGTGCATTGCGCTGAAAGTAGCACGGCTATGAGAAGCGTGTAGGCATCGGTATGGTCTAACGGGACAGGTGTCTCTGGATAAAGGCGCTCCAATTCAGTAATAATAAAGGCTACCTTTTCTTTCTTTTTCATGGTCGAATAAAATCACAAGTTGTCCTATCTTGATTCAAATACTCTTGTTGTATGGATCCATACCATTTCATTTCAACACCATTTTTTTGATCATGGAATTCAGTGAGAAAAAATGTGTTTTCTATTTGAATTCGACTCACAAACGGAGGGCTAACAGGGACTTCGAGATAAAGCGTAATGGTTTCTGCATTGTCTTTTTGGTAGCCCAGAAAAAAAAGATTTTTCTGAATCTCGTCTACAGATAATTTGAGGTTGTTTTCAATGTATTTGAAAATGGCGTAGTTTTCCTCTCTTTCGAATCCATTCGACATTTCCTGCAATTCAAATTTTTTATTCCCCGTTTCTTTTTTAAGAATACGTTCAAAGTCATCTATGAAAAATTGAATCCGAATCTCAAGCATACTTGACTGAGCATTGTATTCAATGAAGGTATTGCTTACATAGAATTTGTGGTCTACTTTTCCTTCTGCTTGGGAAGAATGAAAAAAACTGAAAGAGGTCAATAAGAAAATGAATAATTTTTTCATGTTTCGAATTTACGCGATTCTCACTCATTCAATTGTACTTTTGAAACATGTTAAAATGTACTTTGTCTCTCTCTGAAATTCAGCGCGCTCAAGAAATTATTGATTCGGCAAAAAATATAGTATTGTCTACGCACCAAAGTCCAGATGGTGACGCGGTGGGGTCGGTAGGCGCAATGGCCCAGTTGCTCCGTGCATGCAATAAGAATGTACATGTTGTTTTTCCAGATGATGTTCCATCCAATTTGAATTGGGTCCCGGGCACTCAACACGCGTTGGTATTCAAACAAGATTCAAATGGAGTAGAGCAGGCAATGTCTGAGGCAGACTTGCTCATTATTCTTGATTACAATCATTTGGGAAGAATTGGCGATGGTGTCAAGAAATGCATTGAAAGAAACCTAGATCATTTAAAGGTTATATTGATTGATCATCATGAGCAACCTGCAGAATTTCCTCAAGTGATATACAGCGATACCACCATTTGCTCAACATGTGAAATGGTGTTTCATTTTGCAGGCGCAATGAATTGGCTTGAAAAGTTAGATGTTCCTACCATGGAAGCCATTTATTGTGGAATGATGACTGATACCATGTCATTTCGTTTTCCAAGTGTAACAGCTGAAACTCATGAAATTGTCGCGTTCATGATGAAAAAGGGTTTGAAACCTCATGTGGTTCATGAGCAAGTTCATGACGTACAACGCCTAGATAAAATTAAGTTGACGGGTTTTGCGCTTTCTAACGGATTACGAGTTCTTGAAAAATATAAGGCAGCTTACATCGTTTTAACCAAGGCTGAATTAGATGAATTCAACCCTCAACCGGGTGATACTGAAGGTCTAGTGAATATGGCTTTAAGTATTGAAGGAACAACCATTGCGGCGTTTTTTAGAGAAGATGAAGGATGTGTGAGAATTAGTTTTCGAAGCAAAGGAACACGAGATGTGAATAAGATGGCTCGTGCATACTTTAATGGAGGTGGACACAAAAATGCAGCAGGAGCTAGAATGCATGAGCCGTTGCATGACGTAATACAAAAATTTCATCATCTACTTGAATCGAACGAAATATGAAAAATCTTTTTTTGATATTCCTTTTAACTATTGCTTTCTTCCTTTCAGGATGTGGAGATGGGCAAATTAAAAACAGTGAGAAATCAGATGCTGAAATTGCTGAAATGCTTTTGGAGTATAATAAGGCCAATCATCAAAATCAGAAGACCACCATTCAAGCGTATATCGCAGAAAAACGATGGCCCATGAAAGAAACAGGGACTGGTGTTTACTATTGGATTTATGAATCAAAAGGTGACACTACCAATGTTCGTGAAGGTGACTACGCTATGGTAAGTTATACCGTTTCATTGCTTAATGGAACTGTTTGCTACACAGCAAAACCCGAAGATAAAATTTCGTTTTTAGTAGGTCGCGATCATGTTGAAAGCGGCATTCATGAAGCGGTTCAATTGATGCACATTCATGACAAAGCAAAAATTATTCTTCCCTCGGGTAGAGCCTTCGGGTTGTTGGGCGACGATGCTAAAATTCCCATGAATTCAATTGTTCTTTATGACATTGAACTTCTTGGTATTCGGTAGTTTTTTATCTGAATTTTTCTTACCTTATCCCAAAATCTATTCATGTTAAAAACCATTGTTTTGCTCCTTGTGGCTTTGTTGGTCATGCCACTTATTGCCTTTTATTTGGATCCCAATTTAGTGCCGACACAATGGGAAATGCTTATTTGGGGAGGTTACTCGGCCCTGAGTGTAGCTGCCATTTGTTTTGTACTAGCTGAACTCACAGGTAATTGCAGTCAAGTAGATAAGATTTGGAGTATTGCGCCACTCATTTATGTGTGGGAATATGCACACATTTCCAACTATCAACCCAAATTCATTCTAATGGCGGTGGTGGTGAGTTTGTGGGGTATTCGTCTAACCTATAATTTCAGTAGAAGAGGAGCTTATTCATGGAAGTTTTGGACCGGAGAAGAGGATTATAGATGGGAAGTACTTCGACAGAACCCCTTATTTAATTCGCGATTGAAATGGAGCATTTTTAATTTTTTCTTTATTTCGTTTTATCAGAACATACTCATTTGGCTCATTACATTACCTGCCATTTATGCATTTCAAGAGGGAAGTGCAGGTGAAATTGGTTGGAAGGAAATTACAGTTGCCACAATTGCGTTGATGTTTTTGGTAATTGAAACCGTTGCGGATCAGCAGCAATGGAATTTTCAAAATGAAAAACACCGACGCATTCGAAATGGAAATAATACGGAGTTGCCATTTGCAAAAGGATTTGTGCACACTGGACTTTGGTCTGTTGTGCGCCATCCGAATTATGCTAGTGAACAAAGCATCTGGATTACCTTTTATTTCTTCAGTGTAGCCGCCACAGGTAATTGGTTAAATGGAAGTTTGGTTGGTGCTCTGTTACTTGTTTTACTTTTTCAGGGAAGTGCTGACTTCAGTGAAGGTATTTCAAGGAAAAAATATGCGGCCTATGATGAATACATTCGTACCACCCCTCGGTTTATTCCAGGACTCAAGAAAATAGCCTCAATATTTTCGAAATAAGTCCTTTGTTGTTGTAGGGCGGATAAATCAATTGGCTTGAGCTAAAGATTCTGCTAGCATGCACCTCAGAGGTAATGTGCGAGAACTCCAAAAATCCGTGATAACCGTGAGAATATCCAATGCCTGAATTGTTTATTCCTCCGAAGGGCATACGAACATCACTGATGTGCATGAATACATCATTGAAAGTAACTCCGCCGGAGGTGCAATTGTAGGCAAAGAACTTTTGATTCTTTCTATTTCTAGAAAAGATATACATGGCCAAAGGTTTTTGTCCTTTTCGAATGAAGTCTACCGCCTGTTCATTCTTTTCGAAAGTGAATATGGGAAGAAGTGGTCCGAAAATCTCCTCTGAAAAAAGCGCCATGCTGTCATTGACGTTCTCCAATATGGTAAGACCCATGATTCGTTCTTTCTCGTTGTTGGTACCCTCAAATATGATTTTAGCTCCTTTTTGAACAGCATCTGTTTTCAGATGAACAAGACGGTTCCAATGTTTTTCAGATACAATGCGAACACTGCATGCTGAATTGATTTCGTTATTTACCAGGTATCTATTTTTCCATTCATGAATAAGAGCTTTAACAAGTTTCTCTTGAACTGATTTCTCAACAAGAATATAATCTGGAGCAATACACGTTTGTCCGGCATTGGTGTATTTCCCCCAAATGATGCGCGTAGCTGCTTGTTGAATAGCAGCTGATGAGTCAACAATAACAGGTGATTTACCTCCCAATTCCAACGTGCAACTGCTTAAGTTCTGTGCCGCGGCAGACATAACATGCTTGCCCACTACCGGAGAACCAGTAAAGAAAATATGATTGAACGGCAGCTGTGTTAGTTCTTGAGCCTTTTCCGCGTCGCCAAGAACAACATGAACCAATTCTTTGGAAAATGTAGTTTGAATGAGTTGAGATAAAACCGAACTCACATTCGGGGTAAATTCAGAGGGCTTGAGTATGGCTGTGTTTCCTGCTGCTATGCACGAAATTAGGGGCGCCAATGTGAGTTGAACAGGGTAATTCCAAGGTGATAGAATGAGTGAAGTTCCTTTGGGCTGAATACGTGACACGGAACGAGACAACGGATTACTTAAAGTGCGTGGCCAAATTTTGGGTGACATCCAATCATTTAGATTGGAAATGACATGCTTTATTTCGGCGTATAAAAGAAAGAATTCAGTTGCGTACGATTCAAATGCATGTTTGTTTAAGTCAAGTTCAAGGGCTTCAATGAGCCTAGGTTCGAACACGCGCAAATTTTTTCTAAGTGATTTTAACAAGGCGATACGCTCAGCACAGGTACTATTTGAAAAAGTAAATTGTCTTTCCCGTTGCGCGTTAAAAATCTCTTGGAGGTTGGTAATGTTACTCATTTTCATGTTGCCTTACTGGAAGTGTAGGTATGGGCATGGGTTCTTCAACTTCATCTTTGTTTTGAATAAACCACCCGCTTATGTCGGGCTGCCCCGCCTCAAGCCAAGCCGAATACCAATAACTTCCAAGACTAAAAACAGCAGACTTCATTCTTCGTTCAACCTGGCCTTGTAATAGTGCACTGTATGCTTCAGAGTATTCTCTGCTATATGTTCTAACTTCCGTATTTCCGCGTCGTTCAAAGGTGTATTTCTGGTCTGCCGGAAACTGAGCATTTAAATTCGACTCAAATGAAAGAACAGAATCTACAGCGGCGTAACTCTCTTTTAATCGATCCCATGCAAATCGTTGCGGTGCTGAAATGTATTCAGCTTTTCCCACAAAGAAATCATATTGTGAAAATTGAATTTCGGGAACGCGCGATTCCCAGAAGGCATGAATTCCCCTTTGGTTAGTCTTTTGTCCATTGTAATTACTTGTACTGTGCAAGGGGACATGAATGTCGCCTATGTAATGCCCTAACTCTGCGCTAATGCGCAATACACGCTGCACATCATGATTTTTAAAAGCCTGTATGAGCTTGGTATAGGTGAAATATAAATTCCATGGAACAATGCCATGTGCTCGCAAAGTATCCTCACTGTATTTTGAAACAGCCTCTGTCCACCTCTCTGGTAAATTATTAAAAGGGTTAGGCTCTTCTTTGGTGATGTAACGGTCAACATCTAGGTAATGACATTCGGCCTCTCCTTTCACACTGTATCTTCGTTTATCTGGATCTACACTATGTTCAATGATATAATTGATGTTGTACTTGTAAAAACCGAACAATTCTTCGGGTAGGGTGTAGACGGCGAGCTCATTTATTTTTTTATGTCCAAAAAATCCCCAATCCAAACACATGTGATTCTGGTCTTGGCTGTTCGTTGGAATGGAATCACTCGCAACGCCAGGTAGCGTTATGCAAATGAAAAAAAAGGTGAATAGAAAGCTAGCTTTCATGGTTTTCGAGTAGAACCAATTTACCGTTTTTTAATATGGGAATGCACGGAACGGTGTCAACCATTAAACAATACTTCACATCTTTTTGAATTTTAAGTTGCATAAGTCTCCTTCGATGTGAAGATGAACGAAGAAAGGTATACATGTTGTCACGTGCACTGCGGAAAATGAATTTTGCAGCAAGCGTGCTGTCTTCGTTAGAAGTGAATTTCTTGGTTTCTATCAAATGATCTGCAATAGCTCCAGCACAAATGGTATCTTCTAAATTCATTTTTTCTTTCCAACCGCTGGCAAGTACCAAAACATTTTTATTCAACTCAAGAAGGTATTCACAAACAACAGTGAGATTATTGAGACATGCAATGATTACGGTTTTTTCACTTGCAGTTTGAATGGCCTTTGTTCCGTTCGTTGTAGTAAGAACAACTGATTTCCCGACCATATCTGGATTCATGAAAGCATACGGTGAATTTCCAAAATCAAATCCTTCAACTACTTTTCCGTCACGTTCTGCTGCTACAATGTATCCGTTTTTCTTGTATTGAATGGCCTCTTCAACCGTGGCCACAGGAATAATTTCTTTTACCCCGGCATGCAATGCGGTTGTAATGGCACTTGTAGCACGAAGTACATCAATTACTACTACAATATCGAAATTGTTTCCGTAGAGGGAGTAATGACTTGGAGCGTAGCAGACTTCGACTGTTTTGCGTTCTTCTAAAGGGATGGTGGTATTCGGCATGCGTGTGTAAAAATAGGAAAACAATTTTTAATGCTACCTTCGCCGTGAATATGATGCGAATAAATAAGTTTATAAGCGAGTCTGGACTCTGCAGTAGAAGAGAAGCTGATAAGCTTTTGTCGAAAGGTGTTGTAACCATTAATGGTAGGCGCGCGCCACTTGGAGCTGAAGTTAAGCCCGGAGATGTTGTTAAAGTGAATGGTA
>CAYSEX010000031.1:21914-27374 GCA_964430305.1 uncultured Chryseobacterium sp. | reverse complement strand
ATTCCCAATACGTTGGGTAATATAGGTGCACCAGGCATTAAACCATCTACTCCAGCTCCTCCTGTAATTGGCGTTCCTGCAGCTGGATCAGCATTCGCTAAAACTCCTTGATTGTTTCCAATAGTACCATCGGTATCTTCTGTTTTTAAAACACCGCAAAGGCCATTTGCAACACCACCAATGGTAATATACGAGTCTATAAGTTGGGTATTTTTCTTTGTATTGTTTACACTTGTTCCTTGATAGACAGAAACTCCCCAATTCGGATCATTAAAAAAAGATGTAGTGGTACCAATCTGCCAAGGGTGCTGTTCGCTACCGAATAACTGTATTAAACTATATCCAGTTTGAAGATCGGCGTATACTCTGTAAGTTGTAGAACCTACATGCAATGGATAAACCGCACCATTGTCTGCTGCATCTGTAGAATCTGATGCGTCAGAGATATAATATTTTTCCACTACAATTCCTTCCAGACCAACTTGAGCATTCACATGCGTTAGAGAAAGCATACCAACCAATACTGAAGCCACTAAATAGATTTTTTTCATACTCTTATTTTTTACTTTTCTTTTTTTTGTTATTCTCGTTCAAAATTTCACCCTTCAGACAGGGCAAAAGAATTTCACCATCTTGTGGATTCTCACAAACGTATTTCAATGACTTTCCATCGTTGTTTCGAATCATAACGTTCATTTTGTATTCTAGACCACCGGAGGTTGTAAACTGCCCAATTAAAACCATATTGACTCCAAGGGAGTCAACACCTACACTTCCCTTACCCAAACACGCCCAAGCTCCATTGTTGACTTGAAAAATATTTCCTCTTGAAACAGAGCCCAATACAGAAGTTGCTGTGTCCATATTATAGAAGGTTGGAAAAGAGACGAAAGCACCTCGATGTGCACCATCTACTTCGCGAATCGAGTTCCTTTCAGATTTTTTCGATGAATTGTAAAACCCTTTTTCAAAATCATAAATTTCATCAACACCTGCTATGTCAGTCTCCAATGGCATCCCAACTAAATTTTCACTTACTGCACCTGCAGATAACCACGAGTCTAATGCAACTAAATTTCGTTTCAACATGCGCTCTGGAATGATATTTACATTGAAATTTCCAACTTCAGCATGATTGAAAAAATTTGCATTGGATTTTATTGAGAAAGCATGTGCTGGCGAACCATATGCAGCTTGAAAACGGCACCCCGGGGCTAAGTCGAGGTAAATGCGATACGTTACAGCATCTGCATCAATTGGACCTGATAATTCTTGAGCACTTAAATCCTTCTTTTTTACACGGTACCACTCTTCAATATAAACTCCTTGCAATGCATCTTGAGCATTCGAAGACAAGGATAAAAAGCAGGATAAAATTACAATCCATTTCATGGTTGCAAACCTACATTTGCACACCCATGAAGTACTTTAGGTTGTTATTATGCTATGTTAAAAATTAATGCTTTAAATCAATGCCATTGTTAATAGAAAATTAAAAGAGGGGTTCGTTAACCCCTCTTTCACTTCAAACATTTAAACTATCAATTTAGAATAATCAACCGTTGTATAATTCGATTGCTATTCACCATTGCCTCTACATGATATAACCCCGGAGAAAGTTTTATTTCTTCCGATAAATTATAAGCTTCGTTATTGTTCATCCATTTTTGGAAACTATGAACCTGTTGTCCTAAATCATTGGTAATTTTAAATACCACTAAACTTTGCATTTCAATACCAGAGATTTGGATTTGAATTTTGCAAGCTATCGTGGGATTAGGGTAAATTGCTAAATCTATACCTTCCTGAATTAGGACCTTATTCGAATCTTGGTGAGGTTTAACTGCAATTGAAGATGCAGAACCAATGATACACAGGTAATACATTGGGCCGAATTGTCCATCACCCCATGAAAAAACAGGTGCAGTTCTTACCGCATATGTTTGACCCGCTTGCAAAGCATTTACAGTTCCTAAATTTAGAACATTACTTGCAGCGTTCCTATAATGTACAATAGGTAAGCCTATTGGATTCAAACCAGCATCGACCAACGTAAACTCCCATTTCCAATTGTTAACGCCGCATACCCAAGGCAAACTATAAACCACTCCACTTCTAAATCTTGGACCATTTTCACAACGGTCCATAAGTCTAAGTGATGTAATAGGCTGTTGTTGAAGATTAAGCTGACAAGAAGTTAGTGATGGAACTTCGATGACTTCAGTTTCACCAGCTCCATTTTGCAATGAAAATATATTCGTGATTTGCACTTGATAATTACATCCCAAAGGAAGGGTGGGCTGTACGTTAGACAATGGAAGTAAATCTGAAGATTGTGTTCGAGTGTAAACATTTCCTGTAGCAATACCACTCACTCCAGTAAATGTAAATCGATACTGCGTTCCTGATCCTGCCCAAGAAGCTTTATATACATTACACAAATTCAAATTATTAGACCATGTCGGGCTATTACCCGAGTCACATCCACCTCTTCTCAATGATTTCACACAAATAGAATAAGTTCCTATTCCAAGTGAACTGTCGTAATTTCTGACTGCAATTTTGTATACCTGGCCTGCGGTTAACCCACCTGCATTAAGTATTTCGTTTCCAATACCCAATACGGCATTTTCTATGGCAATCAAAGTTCCTGAAGCAGATTGCAATTCCAAAACAATGTCATTCGAAGTTGAATTAACTTGAATACTTACCGCCTCTGAGTTTGCTACAAATTGATGCCATTTATCCTCACCGGTAATACATATAGACTGTGCATTGGGTGAAGAGACATAACCCGCAAGTGAGTGCGTTGTGCTTGAACAATTTGGCCAATAGGTGATGGCTATACTTTGTGGATTTGTAAAATTATCTCCAATCAATTGATTCACACAACCCTCATTAATTAATCCGTCACAGTCATCGTCAAATGCATTTGCGCATGATTCAGTAGCATTTGGATTTATTAAACCGTTATTGTCGTTACAATCACCATTCACTAGGGCAAAGCCAGCAGCCTGAGCACAAGCTAGGATTGCTGCATTGGATCCGAAACCGTCAGCGTCTGAATCTACAAAGAATGTTGACTGAACGCCTTCGTCTACCAAATTGTTACAGTTATCATCCAATGCATTGCACGTTTCCGAAGCTGATGGATTGATGTTCATATTCATATCATCACAATCAGAATTGGTTGAAACATACCCTGCTGGTTGCTGGCAGGCATTCAGCGCTGCACCGAATCCAAATCCATCATTGTCCAAGTCTTCAAAGTAGTCATTGAAAACAACTGCCTCATTTATTTCTCCATTACAATTATCATCAATAGCATTACAAACTTCATTTGCAAGGGAATTCACCGCAGCGTTCGAGTCGTCACAGTCACCGAGAATACTCTGAGCTATGGTATATCCCTGTGAGGGTTGTTCACATTGAACCACACTCGAAACATAAAAACCATCGTCATCTGAATCTAAATACCAAGCTGTATTTGGATTGATTAAGGCATCTGAATCATTGCAATCTGCATTATCTAAGACATAACCAGTAGGTTGTTCACAAGCCATTAATAATTCCCCAGGATTTCCGAACGTATCGCCATCGGAATCTTGGTAATAAGCAAGCTCTGCGCAGTTTGATACAGAGAAAATTGACAAGGTACTGCTTACTTCATTTGCAAGAATAACTATATTCTGACCGTTTGGTGATTCAGAAGATGGAATAAATATTATGCCCTCAGCTCCAAGATCGGGGCCACTGCCATTTAGTGTTCTGTTATTAACATAATTTACAAAAACCGGCGCTTGAGGATTTTCAACATTAAATACCATACAACCTCCAACTCTTTCCAATGCCACAAATGCATAATGAATTCCACCAATAACTGCAGTAGTTATGCCTTCAGGTTCTGGACCTTTATCATCACTTCTATTCTTAGATACTGCAGCACCTGTTGTATTTGAGGCGTTGAAGAAAGTGGAGGTAATGGATGAATTCGCAGTAATTCTCTCGAATAAATCTTTTGAATCAAAGACTATTGAATTGGTAGATGCATCGCGAATGGTGAAAGAACGTGAACCCAAAACATGGAGTTCATCATAATCTCCATCACCATCTGTATCTCCAGAATATTTCAGGCCATACAAACGACCTAAAAATTTATTGTTTCGCAGAATATAAGATTCAGGGAAAGCTGTTGCATCTAAATTATTAAATGTTGAAGAGCTAATTCTATTCGCATCAACTACACTTCCAAATTCTCTGGAATCCCCCTCGTTCGCGGTAAATAAATATCCTTGCCCCCCTATTGTAGAATAACTTATCGCATCAGGCATGTATGTTCCCTTAATAGGCAAATTCGATGTATTTAAAATTGCCCCACTTTGGTCTGAAGCATCCAAGGCATTTCCAGAGCCAGATGCATATGAAGCATAACCGCATGATTTAATTGAAACAATTGTGTTTGTGATCAAATCAATTTCTAAAATTCCATTGTTCTCTTGGCATGTAACAAAAGCCTTTGAATTGTCATCTGACACAGCAATGTACTCTGGCTCCAAATCTTGAGCAACAGATGCACTAGTAGAAAAAATACGAATTCCTTGAGAACGAAGTACAGCCTCTTGACCGTTAAATTGAGTTAAAGAAATTTGTGTTACATCTGATGGAGTCAAATTCGCAATACCATTTGCAATGTTTACTATTGTCACTGAGCCCTCAGGGTCTTGTGAGTAAGTTGAATTTGGCTCACCTTCATTTGCTGCAAGTATTTTGGTAAAATCCTTTGAAAAAGTAATCATATCAGGCATTGCACCAGCTACAACTTCATTCACATAATTTCCCGCATAATCAAAGAAAACAATTTTCCCATTTGATTGAGGATTACTTGCATTTTCAACGGCACAAGCAACAATACCTTCATGTATTGCAATGGAATTAATATTTCCATATGGAGCCATGCTAATACTTGTAATTAAAGTTGGCAAATTTGGATTTGAAAAATCTATAATATCCATTTTCGCTCCAATACTATTTGCAATGAATAATCGCTCAGACAGGCTGCAATAAGCTACTATTTCAGCAGAATTTACTCCTACAGCTCCGTTTGAAAAACTAGAGAGCAAATTCATAGTTAGCTCATTTGTTGCTGGAATAGCGTCTTGTTCATTATCATCTATAAATACAATTCTATAATTGTTTGTTCCATGAATTGTTCCATACGACACTGCTTGAATCTTTAAAATTACCCGCTCATCCTTCTCCAATTCAGTATCATCTAAAATGGTTAAAACATGGTTGTATGTTCCAGAGGTATTTGCGGGAATGATAATATCTTCCGTGAATTCGAAATCACTTCCTTCGGTAGCATCTGAATAAACAGAGTAACTGAATTGAAGATTTATATCGAAAGTAGAACTTAAAGAGACCGTGATTGGCACTACAACACTCCCTGCTGATTCTTGT
>CAYSEX010000031.1:20157-21814 GCA_964430305.1 uncultured Chryseobacterium sp. | reverse complement strand
TTGACGCATATTGACAAGTGCCGTTGTCAGTAGTTGCTGAAGAATTGTAATTGCATGCATTCACATCTGTGCAACCTAGAACAGGATTAAATGGTTGAATACTCGTGCCAGGAGATGCTGTATTTGCCGCAACGTCTGCACTTAGGAATGTAATTTGTGATAACAAAGTACCAACAGCACTAACTAATCCTGTATTACCAACACCAACATAAGCTGGATCAAAATTTCCATTTAAATCATAACCCCAATAAAAAGATTTACCTGCTGTTGCTGCACCAAAATTAACACGCCACACTTCCAATCCGGTGGCATCAAATACAATAACACCGTCACCGCTTGAAGAAAGCCCAATGCCTGTTCCTGTATATGTTCCTACCTGAATCGATTCAGCGAGTCCCCAAAAAGTTCTGAAGGTAGCAGGGTAAGAGGTATTGGCATTCTCACAAAAAATCACGCGTTCACCCGGACCAATAGAAGATATGCCATTCAACACAACTGAGGTGGCAAAACTGAAAGAATTATCATCCATTTTATATCCTGAGATACTCACTGCGGTTGTGCCATAATTGGTTAATTCAAACCAATCTGAGGTTCCACCATTTGACATAACTTCAGTTATTCTTAGTTGACTACTGGCAGCTTGTGCAGTTAATAAGCATGCAACGAGAAATATAAAGTACTTCATAGAAAAGATTTTCCACAAAAGAATTCTTTTCACTGAACCTGACTATTAGGGCACTGTGAAGGAAATTAAAATTTTCTATTCAACTTGTTAAGTCAGACACCCTGAATTCTTAGTCTAATATTAATCGCGCCTTTGCAACAATTCACTCTTAGCTAACATTGAAATGTCTAAGAGCATAAAAGCATCAATTGCATTATTAAAAGATCTATCTACATTGAAAGCATAGATACACGCATTTTGAGCCAAATATTTTTTAAACAGAATTGGAATTTGCAATTTATTCGGATCCAATTCAGATATTAATTTATCCATTCTGGGCATTTCTTTTCCTGCAAAGTGAAGTAGCACTTCTTTATCAACATGCTTCGATTTCATTCTGTAGGGATTTCTGGCTCTCACAAAATCTTGAGGTCTTTCCACACTAAAATGCTTCATTACATAGCTTACAATAAGTTCTTTACTCACACTGGAGTATGCATGACTCATTGATACAGGACCAATAATGAAGTAGGTATCTTCACAAGATTCAATGTACTTAATAATACCCTTCCATAACAGCAATAACGGCCAACGCTGTTTTTGATAATCTGTAGCAACAAAAGATCTACCCAATTCAATACTCTGCTCTAATACGGGTAACATTCTTTTTTTGAAACGGAATAACGAATTGGTGTAAAATCCCTTTTTCCCAAATTGGTGCATTATTTCCTTGCCGTTTCCAATTCTATACGCCCCAGCAACCGCCTTCTTTTCCTTGTCCCATAGAATCAAATGCTTATAGTGCAAATCATACGCATCTAAATCCAAAGATTTATTCGTGCCCTCGCCAACTGCGCGAAAAGCAATTTCACGCAGTCTCCCGAGCTCAACGAGTGTGTTAGGAATAGCAGAAGCTTGAACACAATATACTTCGAAATGAGATTGCTGTAAAAGTATACAATCCGAAATTTGTGCTATTTCATTTTCCAATAC
>CAYSEX010000031.1:14719-20057 GCA_964430305.1 uncultured Chryseobacterium sp. | reverse complement strand
AGAGTTCGGAGATTGGCATTGATTCTTCCCAGAAAATGAAAAAAATTAGAATTCCCTCCTTCAAAATAAATTGGAACTACAGGAACCTTTAACTTCACTATTAACTTTATTGCGGAAATACTCCAACGCGCATCTTGCACTCCCAGTTCCCCTTTTTGAAAAGTTGATACTTCACCAGCAGGAAAAATAATTAAACAACCCCCTCTACTCACGTGAGCCATTGATTCTTTTAATCCGGCTGAACTTGACTTTGTAGACACCGTTGAATCAAGCGGATTAACAGCAATAAACAATTCGCTCAGTGGTTCAATTTGCTTGAGAATAAAATTAGCCATAACACGAACATCTGACCTCCTTTCTTGCAACGCGCGTAAAACAGCTAATCCATCTAAACCACCATATGGATGATTACATACTACAATACATCCACCACTGTCGGGAACATTTAGAACATTCCCCTTTATAGATATTCCAATATTCAACGTATCGAAAATAGAATCAATACATTCCAACCCTTTCTTTTCATGAACAGTTTGGTATAATCTATTCATTTTATCAATACCACTAATGGCTTTTAATATGGGCACTACTGGATTCTTCTCATGCAATCGCAGCGCTTTTGCAAAATCTTTGTTTGAAATCAATTGATCCATATAAGCGTTTTGAGGTGTTATTTATTCTTCTGATAATAATCCAACACAATGCCATCTGCCAATCCAAATTTGGGGGCATGAAGCCGTTCCAATCCCGCAATTTCCATTATGGTTGTATACACTCTTAATGCAGGAACTATAACATCGGCTCGATCACTTCGTATTTTATACTTCCTCATTCGCTCATCTTTTGTCAATGATTCAAACTCAACTATTAAGTCTTTGAGTTCTTCTATTTTACAATCAGACTTACTCTTCTTTTCCAAAATTTTAAATGCCGAATTGATATTGCCACCAGTCGCAATAACCTCGTAACTCAGTTTTCTATCCAAATGCTCATTCAGCCATTGTTCAATGAATTTTGGAATCCGATTTTCATCAAATAACAACATACGAACGGTACCTATTTCAAATGATTGACTTGCTACCTTTTTACCATTCACAATAATGGTTAATTCAGTGCTTCCGCCACCAACATCAATGAACAAATAATTTCCCTTATTTGAGAATTCTGAATTTGAGAGATTACCGAGAATCAGCTCTGCCTCTTGCGCTCCAGATAATATTTCAATCTTAATTCCTGTTTGTCTTAAAATGAACTGAGCCACTTCATCTCTGTTTTCAGCTGTTCTCATGGCACTTGTTGCGCATACACGCACGTCTTGAACATGTACAGACTGAATTAAATATTTGAAGCCCAGAATTACATCTCGCAATGCCATTTTCGTTTCTTCAGATATAACTCCAACTGTAAAAACGTCGGCCCCTAAACGCAATGGAATACGCGTGTGAGCCAACTTTTCCAATTCCACGTTATCCTTACCATTTCTGCAATCTGCAATGAAAAGTCGAATTGCATTCGATCCAATATCAACTGCTGCTATTTTCATATTTTCTCTTTCAATTTAGAATACCATTCTTCCTGAGCGTTAATTTGCGAGCTTATGTCATTCTTATTTCGATATTCATTCATGTGTTCTTCATTCAGTGACCGGCAAATCACATTATCTGACCATTGAGTTTCTATAAACTCTTTTAATTCCTTCTTAATATTATCACCATAAATTGGAACCAATACTTCCACCCTGTAATCAATGTTTCTTGTCATTAAGTCAGCACTACCCGTGAGCCAGATGCTCGACTCACCCTCTCCAAAAACATATATACGAGAGTGCTCTAGGAATCGACCTAGAATGGATCGAATCTCAATATTTTTTTTCTGTTTCAAAGTGGTTGGAATTAATAAATTCACCCCTCGAATCATTGCTTTGATTTTCACTCCCTGCTCAGCAGCTTCCAACAATTTCTTTATTAATGCCTCGTCTACTAGTGCATTCAATTTTAAAAAAATATTCCCACCCTTTTTACTCTTGGCCTTTGCAACCTCATCTTGAATTAATTCATTCAACCGACGTCTAGAGTTAAAAGGTGAAACAATCAGGTGTTTGAAAATAGGCCTGTGATAATTCGACTCGAAAAAATCAAATAATCTTCGAATCTCTCTGCCAATTTCTAAATGAGATGTAAGAATAGAAATATCACTGTAAACCTTAGCAGTTCTTTCATGGAAATTACCCGTGCCAATGTGTGTAATTCGTTCTGTTCTTCCATTTACTCTGCGACTTATCTGAAATATTTTACAATGCACTTTCAAACCGGGAACACCTGGAATTACACGAACTCCGCCCTCTTGTAGAATTCGTGTTATTGCTAAATTGTGCTCTTCATCAAAACGTGCCTGAACTTCAACCAGTGCCTCAACCCGCTTTCCATTTTGAGCGGCGTTAATCAATGCATGCAAAATATGTGAATCTTTCGCAACTCGATACAAGGAGATTCGAATGGTATTAACCAACGGATCAATTGCCGCTAAACGAAGTATGTCAAGCAAAAACGAGAATTTTTCATATGGAAAATGAATGACCAAATCTTGCTTCTTCAGTGAATTGAAAAGAACCGAAAGATTTTCACATTTACTTCTCTGAATACTTTGAAGTTTTTGAAAACGCAAGTCACTTCTTCCAAAATCTGGAAAATTCATTAAATCGCGTTTATTGTGATACCTTCCTCCAGCAATAATATTTTCTTGTACCGAAATTTTTGTCTTTTTCAATAAAAATTTCAGTAACTCTTCGGGCATACTTCTGTCAAAATTCAATCTAACGTATTGGCCCTTTCTGCGTTGTTGAATACTCTTTGAAATCTTGTCATAAACGCTTTTCGAAAAATCATTTTCGACCTCGTATTCAGCATCACGTACAACTTTGATGTCATATGCCTTTACTGCTTGAATGGAATATCCACCAAATATTTTCCTTAAATTCAATCGAATTATATCTTCCAAAAAGATTACTGAATTCAGATTTGTATCCATTTCTGGAAGTTGTATGAAACGACCCACACTTTGAGGTATTTCAATTAAGGCTCTGACTCTTCCCGCTTTATTGCGTTGAACTAAATCAACAATTAAATACAGCTCATTGTCATTCAAGGAAGGAAAAGCGGATCTATCATCGACAATGATGGGAATGATGTGATGTCGAATTTCATCGTCGAAAAATTCCTTGAGATATTCCTTTTGATAAACTGAGATTTGGTTTTCATTCTTGAACTCAATTCCATTCGTTGCTAACTCCTTCTTCACTGAATCAAATAACTGATCAAATCTTGATTGCAATTGAACCACCCGATCGTGAACATCTTCCAATAATTTCCTTCCCGTTCGTTCCCTTTCTGACTTATTTCTCTTATTTATTTTTAATTCTCTAAGCAAAGTGGCATACCTCACCTTGAAAAATTCGTCAAGATTATTCGAAAAAATCCCAAGAAAACGGACGCGTTCAATCAAAGGATTTTTTTCAAATGCAGCCTCTTGAAGCACACGTTCGTTGAATTGAAGCCACGACAACTCCCTTTTAATACTTATCGATTTCTTTTTCACAACGCGAACATCAAAAGTGAACATCATGTTTACGTTAATTGAATGTCAAGAAATTCATTTCGGTAAGAATAAACTTTCAACGTAACCATGTGAATTACCATTCAAAAAATTATTATTCACACTTAACTTTTGAACTTAATTCGTACAAACCAAAAATTTATTTACCATGAAAAAATTATTTTTCTTAGCTGCAATTGTTTCAGTTTTCACTGCTTGTGTTAAAGAAGGACCTCAAGGACCCGCAGGTGATGATGGAAGCTTCACCGTTTACAACTTCACTTCAGCTGCAGCTGATTGGGCTGGTGGAACATACGTTGAATATCCATGTCCAATTATTACTCAAAATGTAATAGATAAAGGAATTGTTTTGGTTTACGTGCAAGATGAATTCGGTTATTGGAATCCATGTCCAAGTGTTTGGCATTCGATCAATGGATTTTCATACAATCTTGAAATCATTGGTCTAGATGTTACTACTGCTCCTACATTAGATTACAATGTTCGCGTTGTTACAATGAATGAGAAAGCTGCACTAGAAATAGGTGATCCTTCAAAGTATACGTATCAAGAATTGATAAATAAATTATCAGAAAAATAAGATTTATTCAATTGTTAAAAAGCCTCTGAAATTCAGAGGCTTTTTTTTATTTCTTCAATGCATCAATCTCCTTTTGCATTTTTTCAATTTGTTCCTGTTGGACTTTTATCGCCTCAAGCAGAATAGGAACCATTTCAATGTAACTGACAGCCTTCAACGTTTCGGCCTCTTTTGATTCGGTGCTTAAACGCTGAGTGCTATTAATATGAGGCACATTTTTTTCAACTACTAGCGATGGCATTATCTGTTCACCTTTTTGAGAAATAAATCCGTAATTCAAACCCGCTTTCAATCCCAAATCAGAATATTTTTCCTCGTCTAATCTGTGCTCATAAGTAACCCCTCTTAATTGTTTTACCAGTTGAATTGGATCATGAATGGTTTGAATATTTTTCTTCACTCTTCCGTCTGATACTGCCGCAAAAATTCCAGTGTATCCTAAATCATTCTGAAATAATCCACCCCAACCCGAATTTGCTCCTACTCCACCTCTAGTGCCATTCACTCCGTTTAAAGACAATTTATAAGTTGTACCTCGAACCCCAGGAGCAGTTCCATTTGTTGCATCGGACTCTCCTTGCACACCAGCAAATTGTGTATTTGTATTTGCTTGAATTGCACCATAAGTGCCACTTCCATTGAAAGACGAATATCCGTTTATTGCCCAAGGAAATGTAGCATTGCTAACGCCATTTAACAAATCACCTGCTAACGTGGTGTTTGTAGTTCCAATAAAAAATTCTCCTAGATTCGATAATCGGCCACGAACAATGTTATTTGACATTAAATCTACGTGATTGTTCGATACGGTTCCAAGATTACCGGTATTTGCAAGTGTATTTCCACCAACCAACCATGCAGAACCTGCAGTTGAAATGGTTGACGGTTGAGATGTTGCAATGGATAAAGTTCCATTAGCATTGTATGTTAGTGAATTAATAGACCAGGTTGGGCCCGCTGGACCAGTTGCTCCCGTTAATCCGATTGGGCCTTGGGGGCCGGCTGGGCCGGCTGGACCAGTTGCTCCTGTATCTCCCGTTAATCCGATTGGACCTTGAGGTCCGGCTGGACCAGTTGCTCCTGTAGCTCCTGTTAATCCGATTGGACCTTGAGGTCCGGCTGGACCAGTTGCTCCTGTAGCTCCTG